>DATNJE010000221.1:0-3543 GCA_035604095.1 Terriglobales bacterium | reverse complement strand
CATTCATGCGCACGGCCACGCAGGAGATCCGGGGCTGCTGCAGCGGGTCGTCGGCCCATTTAACCGGCTCTACGACCGGCTCCTGGCTGCCTATGACCGCGCCATTGTGAAGAGCCTGGCCCGTCCCAAGTTCACCGTGGCCTGCATCATGGGAGTCTTCCTGGTGAGCCTGGCGCTGTCGCCGCTGCTGGGAGTTTCCTTCTTCCCCCGCACAGACCCGGGGCAGTTCGTCATCAACGTTAAGGCCCCGACAGGAACCCGCCTCGAACTCACTAACCAGTACATCAAGGCGGTGGAGAACGATATCCGGGAGGTGATCCCGGCGCGTGACCTGCAGATGATCGTCTCCAACATCGGCATTACCCCGGATTTTTCCGCCATGTACACCAGCAACTCCGGCCAGCACACCGCCTTCGTGCAGGTGAACCTGAAGGAAGAGCATAAGGGTGGAAGTTACGAGTACATGGACCGTGTGCGGAAGAAGCTGGCGAACGATCTGCCCGAACTCTCGACCTACTTCCAGACCGGCGGTCTGGTGGATTCGATCGTGAACCTGGGCCTGCCCGCGCCCATCGACATCCAGGTCAGCGGCAACGACATGCCCAAAGTCTTGAACACCGCCGACGAGATCGCGCAGCAGGTGCGGCATCTGCCGGGGGTGAGCGATGTCCTCATCCCGCAGGATCTGGATTATCCCGGCATCCAGCTCGACGTTAATCGCGAGATGGCGGCACGCCTGGGACTGTCGTCGCAGGAAGTGGTGGACAACGTCATCACCGCCCTCTCCTCGAACGGCATGATCGCACCCAGTTACTGGGTCGACGCTAAGAATGGCAACAACTACATGTTGACCGTCCAGTATCTGGATACGCAGGTGCACTCGCTGACCGACCTGAAGGAGATACCCCTGCGCGCCGCCGGCAACCTGAACCCCACCGAGCTCGAGGCTGTCTCCAATGTCAGGACCATAAACACGCCTACGGAGGTGGATCACTATCAGCTCCAGCGCGTGTTCGACATCTACGTTTCGCCGTCGGGCCAGGATCTGGGCAGCTTGGCCAAGCGGGTCCAGAAGGTGATCGATTCCACCAAGCTGCCGGCTAATGTGCGAGTAGCCCTGCACGGTTCCGTGCAAGGCATGCGGCAGTCCTTCCGCAGTTTCACGGTCGGCCTGATCCTGTCCATCATTCTGGTTTACCTGATCCTCATGGCGCAATTCGCCTCGTTCAAAGACCCCTTCATCATCCTGCTGGCGATCCCGCCCGGATTCACGGGCGTGATCCTGCTGCTGCTGATCACCCGGACGACGGTGAACATCATGTCCCTGATGGGGGTGATGATGATGGTTGGCATCGTGGTGTCGGACTCGATTCTGATCGTGGAGTTCGCCCGCGAACTGCGGAGGCGGGGTGAGCCCCTGACAGACGCGCTCAAGAACGCCTGCCACGTGCGGCTGCGCCCGATCACCATGACCACCCTGGCGACACTGCTGGGGCTGCTGCCCTTGGCCCTGGCCCTGGAACCCGGCAGCGAGCAATACGCCCCCCTGGCCCGCGCCATCATCGGCGGGCTCAGCCTCTCATTCCTGGTCACGCTGTTCCTGGTTCCGTCGGCCTACCTGCTCATGCACCGCAGCGAAGAGGCCGAAGCCGCCGAGGAGGCACAATAAATGAGGCAAAGACACCTGTTCGCCGCCGTGGCCTTGTTCTCGTGCGTGGCGTTGGCGCAAGTTCCTGCGCCCGCCCCGCAGAAGCTGGCGCTCAAACAGGCGGAGACCATTGCCATCGCCAATCATCCGCAGATCAAGGCGGCATCTTTCACTGCCGCTGCCGCCGAGCAGGTGACCACCGAAGTCCGCTCGGCTTACTATCCAGCCGCGTACGGCAGCCTCACCGGCGTGAAGGCGGAGACGGGCACGCGGCTGGCGGCGGGCGGTTTGAACAACCCCATTATCTTCGACCGCTTCGCCAGCGGCCTCGCGGTGGGGCAGCTCCTCACCGATTTCGGCCGCACCCACCGGCTCAGCCAGTCCGCCGGACTCCACGCTGGCGCTGAGCGCGAAGGCGTGGTTGTCACCCGCGCGGATGTCCTGCTGCTGGTGGACCAGGCTTACTTCCGCACCCTGCGAGCGCAGGCGGTGCTGACCGTCGCCCAGGAGACGGTGCAGGAGCGGCAAACCGTCACCGACCGCGTGCAAGCCTTGGCCCAAGCCAAGCTGAAGTCCGGGCTCGACGTCAGCTTCGCGGAGGTGAATCTCGGGCAGGCTAAGCTTCTGCTGGTGCAGGCGCAGAACGAGATCAAGGCGGCGTACGCGGAGCTGGCCCTCGCCCTCGGCTATCCCGATCAGCGGGAGTTCGAGCTGGCAGAAGAGCCGCTGCCTCCGGCGCCTCCCTCCGACGCCCTTCCTCTGGTCGCGCAAGCGTTTCGGGAGCGGCCTGAACTGGTCCGCCAGCGGTTTACGGTGCGGTCGGCACAAGCCTTCGCCACCGCCGAGCGCGATCTCTGGTTCCCGACCATCAGCGCGGCGGGAAATTTCGGGCTGGTCCCGGTGGGAGATCAGCAACTGCGCAGCTCCTATGCTGCCGGGGGTTTCAACGTCACCATCCCGGTCTTCAACGGCAAGCTGTATTCCGCACGCTACGCCGAGGCCAACTTGCGCGCGAAAGCGGAAGAGCAGCGGCTGCATGATCTGGAGAACGGCGTCGCGCGTGAGGTGCGCGTGGCCTGGCTGGATGTGATCACCGCCTACCAGCGCCTCGACCTCACCTCCCAGATCCTTGCCCAGGCCCGGCAGGCGCTCGATTTGGCCGACGCTCGCTACAAGCTGGGCTTGAGTTCGATCGTCGAGTTGCAGCAGGCCCAGCTCAATGAAACTCAGGCCGCCATCGACCAGGCCAGCGCCAAGTACGACTACGGCGCCAAAACGGCATCCTTGAACTATGCCATCGGCCTGCTTCGCTGATCCTCATTCCACCGCGCGGGTGCACGCAGCGCCATTACCGCCTAGTTCCTTTGACGTTTCTTTACGAAGTCTTTACCCGCCTGCCCTGCGGCGCTTGGTTAGAATAGGATGCGGGGGTGTGCTGGACCACCCTGGAGGTTGTCGTGCTAAAGCGCTGGGCAATCATCGTCATGGTGTCGTTGGCTCCTGCGCTGGCGATGGCGCAGGACAATCCGCCGAAACCCGCCGAGGGTCAGACGCAAGCTCGTCCGAATCGACCCGGGGCCGGCCGCTTCCAGGGAGTAGCGGGTACCATCACCGCCATCGCAGGCAATCAACTCTCCGTGAAAACCACAGAGGGCAAGGTTGTGACCGTCAATCTGTCGGCCGACACCCAGTACCGCAAAGACCGGCAGCCGGCCGCGCTGGCGGACTTCAAAGTCGGCGATACGGTAACGGTGGCCGGCGCCCCCGTCGAGGAGAGCGCCTGGAACGCACGCTTCGTCACCACGCGCTCCATTGGCCAGCAGTTTGGTGAGGGCCTGGGCAAGCGCTTCATCGCCGGCGAGATCAAGGCGATCGACGGCACCAGCCTGGCTATC
>DATNJE010000220.1:0-7828 GCA_035604095.1 Terriglobales bacterium | reverse complement strand
CTCGCCGATGATCGATTCGAAGTTGTACTCGGTGCGGATCTCGCTTTCGAGGTAATGCTTCTCCTGGGCCAGCTTGCGGTTGAGCACGGCGATCTGGCGGAAGGCGAGCGCGTTGTCCACCGCGATGGCCGCCTGATTGGCCACCTGAGTCAGCAGTTCGAGGTCGTTTCGGGTGAAGGCGGACTCGCGCTTGGAGGCGACGCTCAGCACACCCAGCACGCGGTCGCGGTTGATCAGCGGCAGCCAGCAGCCGGAGCGGATGCCTTCCTGCAGCAACTGGCGCGTGAACCCGGATGGATAGCGGGTCAACTGGCTGAAGAGATTGTCCACCAGCAAGGGATGGCGCGTGGTGTAGCTGTATCCCGGGGGCGAGTCCTCGACGGAAAAGGTGGTTCCCTGCTGGATCAGGCCCTTGCCTCCGGGAAAATCCAGCGCATAGACACGCAGTAGCTCGCGGCCGGCCGAGTGCAGAATAAGCGCCGCAAAATCGTGGCGGATGATCTTGCGCAGCAGCACCGAGATGGCGACGAACAGCTCGCGAAAATTACGGTTCGCCACCAGCAGGTTGGTCACGTCCAGCAGCAGGCGCAGGCGGTCGCGCTCGCGCTCCAGTTCCTGCTGGTGAGAGAGAGACGGCTCCGGCGGCGGCGATGGATCCAGGGATGACAAGGAGAAACACCGCTGCCGATTGTAAACCAGGGGTCGTGGCGTTTCGCGGTGCGCGCCTATCCCGCCCACTCGGCCGCGACCGTGCGCCCGGCCTGCCGGTTGAAGGTGGAAGCGGCTTCCTCGGCGGTGTCGTAGAACTCAAAAATCGAGCCCAGCTTGGTGATCTGCAGCACGTCCTTGACGCGGCCGGTCAGGCTGGCCAGCTTGATTTCGCCGCCGACGCCGCGGGCCGAGGTGTACAAGCCCACCAGGGTACCGAGGCCGCTGCTGTCAATGTAGTTGACTTCGGCAAGATTCAGAACGATCTGACGTGACTCGTTGAGCAGGTCCTTGACTTGGCTCCGAAGGAAAGCAGTCTCTTCTCCCATGACGATTCTGCCGTAGCAATCGACGATGACGACACCGCCCTGGCTGCGGGTGCTGGTTTTGAGCAACATGGATACCTCCGGGAATGGCCGATCGGCGACGGCCGGTCGGGCCCGAGTCGGAGTACCACTATCACCTAGCGAGCGGGGCTGTCAACGGTGGGCTGCGGGTGCGTCCACACCGGGTCTCAGATCGCAGCGGCGGCTAACTGCTCGACGTCGACGCCGCGCAGAAACACCGTCGCCTGCTCCGGCAGGACGGTGTTGATAAACATCCCCGAGCCCAGCTCGAAGCCGGCAACGCGGGTCAGGCGGGGAATGATGCTCAAATACCAGTGGTAGTACTTGACCCCGGCGACTTCGGCGGGCGCGGTGCGGATGGTGTAGTTGAAGTCGGGATTGTCGAGGCCGACATAGAGCTTGGCCAGCACGGTGCGCAGCACGGCGGCGAGGTCGGCGATCTCGGCGTCGCTGCTGTCGCCGAAGCTGGCCATATGCCGGCGCGGGTAGATGGCGGTAGCGAAGGGCGTGGCCGAGGCGAAGGGCTCCACCACCACGAAGTGATCGCTGGTCAGCACCACGCGCTTATACTCGGCCAGCTCTTCCTCGATCATGCAGCAGAACATGCACTCCCCGAACTCGTCGAAGTGGCGCAGGGCTTCGTACAGGCGCTGGCGGACCTGGGACGAGATGACCGGGGTGCCGATCATCTGCGAGTGCGGATGCTCCAGGCTGGTGCCGGCGGACACCCCGTGATTCTTGAAGATGGTGATATGGGCCACCCGTGGATCGTCGCTCACCGCGTGGTAGCGCTGGAGGTAGCATTCCAGGATGGTGCGCACTTGCTCCGTCGGCAGCAGTGCGGTGGTGAGGGCATGGTCCGGGGTTTCGACGATCACGTCGTGGATGCCAACCCCGCGAATGGTGCGCCGCGAGCGCTCGATCTTCCATTCCGGCTCGCCCTCCCGGGTGAGCGCGGCGAACTTGTTCGGGACCACCCGCACCGTCCAGTGGCCATTGGGCTGGGAAAAGCGCAGGATCTCGGGCGGCGCCAGATGCTCGTTACCGGGACAAAACGGACAGGTTGGCACGTAATGCGGTAGCTGTTGAGGCGCCTCGCGCTTCACGCGCATTTCCTCCGGGCGCTTAGCGCGCTCGGTGGCCATGATCACCCACTCTTTGGTGAAGCGGTTCTGGCGCAGTTCCGGCACGGTGGGGCAGGATAGCAAAATCCGGGCGCGGCTGCTTTACGAATTGATGAAAACGGCGCGGCGTGAGCTTCCCGTTTCGGCGCGGCGTCGTTGGTTGATCCGTTACGGGCGCTTTACCGCGGAGACGCCGAGAACGCCGAGCCGCTGATTCATTACTTGGCGGTCTCAGCGTCTCGGGCGCGGGATCTTGTCTGGCAGTCCCGGGAACCGCGTCCAATATCTTTGCGTTGGGAAAACTGCTGGTAGAATCGAGAGAATTTATGGCGAACAAAATCCCTGTAGGAATCCTCGGCGCCACCGGCCTCGTGGGACAGCGGTTCATCCAGTTGCTGGAAGACCATCCCTGGTTCGAGGTGGCGTGGGTGGCGGCGTCGGAGCGCTCGGCCGGGCAGACGTACGGCGAGGCTGCGCGCTGGAAGCTGCGCACGCCGATCCCCGCGCACGTGGCCAAGATGAAGGTATCGGAAGCCGAGCCTGCGGGTGCGCCCAGGGTGGTCTTCGCCTCGCTCGATGCGGGCATCGCCCAGGAAATGGAGCCGCGCTTCGCTGAGGCCGGCTGCGCCGTGATCTCCAACTCCAGCGCCTTTCGCATGCACAAAGATGTGCCGCTGGTGATCCCCGAAGTCAACCCCGAGCACCTGAAGCTGGTGGAATGCCAGGCGTGGCGCCGGAAGTCGGGCGGCTTCATCGTTACCAACTCCAACTGCTCGGTGATGGGACTGGTGCTGGCGCTGGCGCCGCTGCAGCAGCAGTTCGGCCTCGAGCAGGTGTTCGCCGTCACCATGCAGGCGGTCAGCGGCGCCGGCTATCCGGGCGTGGCCTCGCTCGACATCCTGGGCAACGTGATTCCCTACATCGCCAAGGAAGAAGAAAAGATGGAGGCGGAAGCGCCCAAGATGCTGGGACGGCTGAACGGATCGGCCATCGAGCCTGCGCCCTTCCGCATGAGTGTGCAGTGCAACCGCGTGGCGGTGGAGGATGGGCACACGGAGTCGGTTTCGGTGAAGCTCAGTAAAACGGCGAAGGCGGAGGCGTTGATCGAGGCGTGGCGCGGGTTTTCGGGCAAGCCGCAGGAGATGAAGCTGCCGGACGCGCCCGAGCAGCCCATCATGTACGACACGGCGCCCGACCGTCCGCAGCCGCGGCTCGACGTGGAGCGTGGCGGCGGCATGTCGGTGAGCGTGGGCCGGCTGCGTCCGTGCAACGTGCTGGACTGGAAGTTCACCGTGCTTTCGCACAATACCATCCGCGGGGCCGCGGGCGCGGCGCTGCTGAATGCCGAACTGCTGAAGGCGCAGGGATACCTGGGTTGACCAGCGAGCCGCTCGCATGATCGTGATGAAATTCGGCGGCACGTCGGTGGAGGACGCCTCCGCCATCGACCGCGCGGCGTGCATCGTGCGCGAGCGCGTGCCGGAAAAACCGGTGGTGGTGGTGAGCGCGCTGGCCAAGGTCACCGACCAGCTTCTAGCGATGGCGCGCGCCGCCGGCGCCGGCGACCGCGAGAAGGCCCTCCAACTTTCGCGCGCTCTGCGCGAGCGGCATTACACCGTCGCGGGCGAGCTGCTGGGGACGGGCGTCTTCACCCAATTCCATTCCGAGCTGGAAGCGGAGTTCGATGGCCTGGACGAGCTGCTGCGCGGGCTCGCGGCCGTGCGCGAGCTGACCCCGCGGACCTCCGACAACGTGGCCTCGTTCGGCGAGCGCATCTCGAGCAAGATCGTCACGGCAGCGTTTTCCGCGCGCGACATCCCGGCGCGCCTGGTGGATTCGCGCGAATGCATCCTCACCGACAGCAATCACACCCACGCCATCCCCATCTTCGACGAGACCAATGACCGAACGGTCGCGCGGCTGCAGCCACTGGTGGACGCGAAAAAAGTGCCGGTGATGGCAGGCTTCATCGCCGCCGATGCTCAAGGCTCGACCACCACGCTCGGCCGCGGCGGCTCCGACTTCACCGCCGCCATAGTGGGCGCGGCGCTGGGCGCCGAGCGTATCGAGATTTGGACTGACGTGGACGGCATGATGACCACCGACCCGAATCTCTGCGCCGGTGCGCGGCGGATCAAAGTGATCAGCTTCGACGAAGCGGCGGAACTGGCCTACTTCGGCGCCAAGGTGCTGCACCCGGCCACACTGGTGCCGGCCATCGACAAGAACATCCCGGTGCAGGTGCTGAACTCGCGCAATCCGAAGAACGAAGGCACGCGCATCACCGCCCGCGCTCCGAGCTGCACCAACACCTTCAAGGCCATCGCCGCCAAAAAACGCATCACCGTGGTGGACGTAGTCTCGGCGCGCATGCTGATGGCGCACGGCTTCCTGAAATCCATCTTCGACGTTTTCGACCGGCACCGCTGCCCAGTGGACGTGGTCTCGACCTCAGAGGTCAGCGTTTCGCTGACCGTTGATTCCAACGAGGCCATCCCGGCCATCGCCGCCGATCTCGATAAACTGGCGGCTGTGAAATATGAAGGGCGGAAGGCGATCGTCTGCCTCGTCGGAGAGAACATCCGCGGGACGCCGGGCATCGCCGCCAAGGTGTTCACCGCGATCTCCGACATCAACGTGCGCATGATCTCGCAGGGGGCTTCGGAGATCAACATCACCTTCGTGGTCGAGGAAGACGACGTGCCGGAAGCGGTGCGCCGCCTGCACGAAACATTCTTCAGCGAACTGGATCCCAACGTGTTCGCGTAAGTGTTCTAGAAGAACTACCGACCGCTCTAGCCGTGCTGTGACTCGCGAGGATCACGTGTCAGGGCACGACTTCCAGTCGTGCCACAAACGCGCCCTACCGATTGTCATCCCGAGCGAGGCCCGACGTGAGCTTGCGAACGGAGCGCGAGTCGAGGGATCTTGGGGTTGCGTTTTTGAGCCGTGTCTTTTCCTCCAGGACCACGCTGGACAAACAGAACCCGAGATTCCTCGCCGCGCCCTCACTCGCAAACCTCGCTCGGGCGGGCTCGGAATGACAATACAAATACGCTCCTGACGGCACGACTGAAGTCGTGCCCTGACACGTGATCTCGCACGAAGCGCCGCTTCCCTACTGGTTATAGCGCTTCTTGTAGAACTCCAACTGCTGCTTGATTTGTTCGGGCGTCAGTCCTTTAGTCCACTTGTGGTAGTCGGAAGCCATCACCTCGGCGGTCACTCCGGGCATCAAATGCTCCGCTTCGGGGACGAACTCCGTGTAGAAGCTCTTGGCCACCTCGTAGAAGCCATGCCACTGGGTGTAGTCCGGCCCCATCATGGCGGTGCCCATGCGGGCGCGGCGGCCTTGATGGTGCCACAACTCGTAGTATGTCCACTCGATTTTCTCGTCAAAGGGAGTCTGCGTGAGCTTGCCCGAGGCGTAGAGCTTGTCCATGATCGCCTTGGCGGGCTTGGCGAACTTTTCGTTGTAGAGATCGACGGTGCCGTCGTACTGCTTGTAGAAGTTCTCTACCCAGCCGCTGGCGTGGCAGTTGGAGCACACGTCCTGCATGGCCGAGCGCCGCATCTCCCAATGCTCCAGCTTGAAGCTGACGACGGGACGCAGCGTCCAACTGATACGGTCGCCGACATCGTGGGTCACCGGCTGATGGCTGGTGGCGCTCATGTGGCAGGTGGCGCAGGTGGGAGCGGCCGAATAGTCCTTGCCCACAATCCACGATTTTGAGTCCAGATTCATCTTGGCGACGTTGGCGCGGAACTGGATGCCGTGCTTGGACTCGGTGTAGATCTCGATCTGGGGGTGGTCGGGGCCCATGTGGCACTTGCCGCAGTTTTCCGGCTGCCGCGCCTGGGCGGAGCTGAAACCGTGCCGACCGTGACAGGCGGCGCAACTGCCCTTGCTGCCATCGGGATTGACGCGCCCGATGCCGCTGTTGGGCCAGGTGGTGAAATCGAACTTGCCGTCGCCCAGGTATTTGACCTCGCTGCCGTGGCACTGCCGGAAGCCGTTCGCGGCGGCAGGACCGCCCTCCACGATTTCACCCAGCCGGTTGTCGAGGGATCCGATGAATTGTGCCGCCCCGGCGTGGCGGCTCTTTTCGAACTGGTCGACCTCGGCCTTGTGGCAACGCGCGCAGTAGAGCGGCGTGACGATCACGGCAATCTTCTGCCCGTAATGATCGAAGGCGGCGGGATCCCCGGCATTCGCGCGGTGGCAGCCATAGCAGTCGACCTTCTGGCGGGCATGCGCGCTGTCGCGCCATTGGTCAACGATTCCCGGCGTGCTGTCAGAATGGCAGGCCAGACACTGCTGGCCTTCTTTGGAGACCTCCACGCGGGAGACGGCTTTGGTCTTCTGCGCCAGCGCAACGCCTGAAGTGAGGATGATGACGAGTACCCAAAGACGTCGCATGCAACACCTCCGGAAAAAGCTCGCGACAAGATACACCTGCCGAGCAGGAAATTCCAACGAGTGCCAGAGCCCCCCGCTATGGGGGTTCCATGACTTATGGCGGTCCGTGAGTTACATTATTGCGCCATGAACCTGCTTCTTCTCGGCAAAGGCAAGACCGGGTCGCTGGTGGCGCAGGTCGCCCGCGAGCGCGGACACCAGGTGCGCGCCCTGGGGAGCATCGACAACCCGGGAGGCGCCGCGCTGGGCCGGGAAAATCTCCAGGGCGTGGACGTGGTGCTCGATTTCACCACGCCCAAGGCAGTGCTGGAGAACATCGCGGCCTGCGCGCGCGCCGGGGCAAGCATGGTCGTCGGCGCCACCGGCTGGTACGGCGAACTGCCCCGCATCCGCGAGCTGGTGGAGAAGAGCGGGATCGGCTTTCTTTACGCCTCGAACTTCTCAGTCGGCGTCAACGTGTTCTTCGACGTGGCGCAGGCCGCCGCCGCGGCGCTCCAACAGGGATACTCGGGCGCGATCGAGGAGCGCCATCACGCCCAGAAAAAAGACAAGCCCTCGGGCACGGCCGCGGTGCTGCAAAAAATTCTCAAAGAGAAAAGCGGCGCGGAGCCGGAGATCACTTCGGTCCGCGAAGGCGACATCGTGGGCACGCACATCATCACCTTGCGCTCCGCAGGCGACACCATCACCCTGGCGCACGAAGCCCACTCCCGCCGCGGCTTTGCCGAGGGCGCGGTGCGCGCCGCCGAATGGCTGGCCGGCAAGAAAGGCTTCTTCGACTTCAAGGACGTGTGGCGCGGAATGTAGTGCCCCGCACGGAACCGGATGCCTCTCTCCCACAAGATCACCGCCATTGACCTGCACGCCTGCGGCGAGCCCGGGCGCGTGATCACCGGCGGCGTGCCCGACGTCCCCGGCCGCACCATGTTCGAGAAGAAAACCTGGTTCGAGCAGAACGCCGACGCTCTGCGCAAACGCATGCTGCGCGAACCCCGCGGGTATCCCGCGGCGAACTGCAACCTGCTGCTGCCGCCCACCGATCCCCGCGCCCACGCCGGGTTCATCATCATGGAACAGGTGGAATACCCGCCCATGTCCGGCACCAACACCATCTGCGTCGCAACGGCTCTCCTCGAAACCGGCATCGTCCCCGCCAGCGAGCCGAAAACACTTCTCGTGCTGGAAACTCCCGCCGGGCTGGTTGGGGTGGAGGCGGAGGTGCGCGGTGG
>DATNJE010000219.1:0-8206 GCA_035604095.1 Terriglobales bacterium | reverse complement strand
CGCTACCTGCCGCGGATGGCTTCGGAGTGGGTCGGCGCCTATGCGCTGAGCGAAGCCGGCTCAGGCTCGGACGCGTTCGCTCTGGCCACCAAGGCGGAACTCAAGGGCAGCGACTATGTTCTGAATGGCCGCAAGCTGTGGATCACCAACGGCAAGGAAGCCGGGATGTTCATTGTCCTGGCGACGCTCGATCCCGCCGCCGGCTACAAGGGCATCACCGCATTCCTGGTCGAGAAGGATTTCCCCGGGTTCACCGTCGGGAAGAAAGAGGACAAGCTGGGCATCCGCGCCTCCTCCACCTGCGAGCTGATCCTAGAGGACTGCCGCGTGCCCAAGAACAACCTGCTGGGCGAGGCCGGCAAGGGGTACAAGATCGCGATCGAGACGCTGAACGAGGGCCGCATCGGCATCGGCGCGCAGATGATCGGGGTGGCGCGCGGCGCCTGGGAGTATGCCATCAAGTATGCGCAGGAGCGCAAGCAGTTCGGCAAGCCGATCTCCGAGTTCCAGGCCATCCAGTTCCAACTGGCGCAAGCGGCGACGGAGATCGAGGCCGCGCGCCTGATGGTCTACAACTCCGCCCGTATGAAGGACGCCGGCATGAACTTCGTCAAGGAAGCGGCCATGACCAAGCTGTACACGTCCCAGGTGGCGGAGCGCGTCACCTCGCTCGCCATCGAGGTCTACGGCGGCTACGGATTCACCAAGGATTACCCGGTGGAGAAATACTGGCGCGACTCGAAAATCGGCGCCATCTACGAAGGCACGTCCAACATGCAGTTGCAGACCATCGCCAAGCTGGTCATAAAATAGCGGAGCCGAAGCCGAGCAACGCGAGGCTGAGCCCTGAGCGGAGTCGAAGGGCGGCAGCCGATATCCCGAGCGCAGCGAGGGATCTCTCGCCTATAGGCGCGTTGGGCCGCCGGTCGCCGCCGGATGGGATCTACGGCAGCCGGCGAGGCTGCCGCGGAATGGCGGAATCGACCAGCGTCTGCAATTCCCGGCTGATCAGCGGGTCGTTGAGGCTGACCTCGGCCTCAGCCTGCATGGCGCTTCCCAGCAGGCGCCCCAGGTGTACCAGCGAACCCCCGCCGCACACCCCACACACATCACTCCTGGACTCGCTGATGCATTCGCAATCGGCGCACAGCACCGCTTGCAGCAAGGGCACGCTGTTGATGACTCCGCGTTTGTATGGCCGTTTCATGCTTTCCCCCGTCGGACATGTCCAGTGTGGGGCAGGTGGGCACGAAAGGGAACGGCACCTTGGTAACGTCGCGGAACCAAAGGTAATCGCGGATTAGGCGGTTGGCGTGCCCTGGCGGCGGGCTCAGCGCCGCTTGGCCTGGTGCTCGAGGATGTTGGCCATGAACTGGGACTGGAGCTTCTGCGCGCATAGCTCGCCGCAGACGCAGAGCGCGCCCTCGTGCCGGGCGATATCGTCGTCCCACGCGCAGATAGAGAGCACGGCGGCGGTGCCTTCCTTCGACGGCCACATCAGCCACCAGTGATCGGTCTCGCCTTTCAATTGGCCACAGTTGGGACCGGCGCAGCGGAAGACGAGCTGCTCGGACGTGGGCTTCTCGACTGTACGCATCAAACCACCTTCGCGCGCCCTGGCCGATGGCGCTGGGATGAGAACTGGTAGGTTGAGCCCCTCTGCGGGCCCATTCGCCCGCTTCGCTTCGCTCAGCTCCTCAGGGCAGGCTGAGCCCGCCAGGCGAAATCCCGAGCGAAGCGAGGGACCTATCACCCTACCGCTATTACTGCTAAGAAGCATGGTAGGCGCGGCAGGACTTGAACCTGCAACCGTCGGATTAGAAATCCGATGCTCTATCCGCTTGAGCTACGCGCCCGCTAGGCATCAATCTAGCACATCCCCACGCGCTTGCCCCGAGCCCCAGGCGCACCACGTTTCGCACAGAGAACCGTGCGTGGACACCCATTCTGCACTTGCCAATTCGGCGGAAACGGGATTATATGGGGAGGCATGTCGAGCGTGGCTCCTGTCCCACCACCACCCCCGCCAGCGCGTGAGCGGCTGGTAAGAAGTTCCCATCGTCGAAGCTTCTGGCAGAAACTGCGCCGCAGGCGAGATTTCCGACGGCTGGTTTCCACCGCCGCCCTGTGGGCGCTGACCGTCGCCGTGGTGTGGGTCGTTCTGAATCAAGTCATCAAGTAGCCGACCGCACGGTGCGGCCCACTTCCGCTCACCAGATCCGGCAGCGGTTCTCCCGCACCATCGGAGCGCCCGCCTTGCAGGCGAACGCCTTCTGGAACTCCGGCATATTGGAAACCACGCCGTTGGTGCGGTAGCGGGGCGGGGAATGGGGATCCACGGTGGCGCGCAGCCGTTGCACCTCGGGCCGCTCCGCGCTGCACCAGCTCTGGCCGTAGCCGATGAAAAACCGCTGCTCGGGGGTGAAGCCCTCAATCGGCTGCAGGTCCTTGCCCCAGGTCTCGTCTTGCCACGCCAGATAGGCCAGCAGCAGCCCGCCGAGGTCGGCGGTGTCCTCGCCCAGGGTCAGCTTGCCATTGATCTTGATGTCGTCGACGATCACGTATTGCGAGTACTGGTCGGAGGTGCAACTAGCGCGCTTCTCGAATTCCCTGGCGTCTTCCGCCGTCCACCAGTCGCGCAGATTGCCCTCGGCGTCGAACTGGCGGCCTTCATCGTCGAAGGCGTGGGTCAGCTCGTGCCCCACGGTGCCCCCGGTGTTGCCGTAGTTGGGCGCGTCGTCGGAGCGGGGATCGTAGAGCGGCGGCTGCAGCACGCCGGCAGGAAAATTGATGTCGTTCATTTGCGGGTTGTAGTAGGCATTGACGGTGGGCGGGGTCATGAGCCACTCACCGCGGTCCACTGGCTTGCCGATCTTGTTCAGCTCGCGCCGGAACTCGAACGCCGTACCGCGTTCTCCGTTCCCCAGGGCATCGCCGCGCACCACCTCGAGCGCGCTGTAGTCGCGCCAGTGGTCGGGATAGCCAATCTTGTTCGCGACCGCATGCAGCTTGATCTGCGCCTGCTCCTTGGTGGCGGGCGACATCCAGGGTAACTGCTGGATCTCCTTCCCCATCTCAGTTTCGATCTGCTTCACCATGACCAGCGCGCGCTGCTTGGTCTCAGGGCTGAAAGCTTTCTGGACGTACACCTTGCCCAGCGCCTCGCCCAACTGGCGGTCCACAAAGCGCACGCAGCGCTTCCAGCGCGGCTGAATCTCCTTGGTGCCGGACAGGATGTGGTCGTAAAAGTCGAAGTCCTCGTTCACGAACGCCGAGGAGAGATACCGCGCCTGGGCATGGACCAGGTGCCAGCGAAGATAGACCTTCCAGCTCGCGAGGTCTTCGGACTTCAGCTCCGCGTCCATGCCTTTGACGAAATCGGGCACGGCGACGTTGAGCGATTTAGTTCCCGGCACGCCGACCTCGGCGAAGTAGCGGTCCCAGGAGAAAGACGGGCTCAGCGCTTGCAATTCCTCGCGCGTCATCTTGTGGTACACCTTGTTGGGATCGCGCCGCTCCACGCGGGTGAGTGATGCCTTGGCCAGGGCAGTCTCGATGCGCATAACCGTCTGCGCTTCGGCGGCAGCCTGCTCCGGCTTGTCGCCTATGAGTTCCAACATCTTCTGCACGTGCGCCAGGTACTGCTTGCGGATCTCCTGCGACTTGGCGTCGTCCTTGAAGTAGTAGTCGCGGTCGGGCAGCCCGATGCCGCCCTGGTCCACCTCGGCGATGAACTCACTGGAATTCTTGGCGTCCTGGTCGGAGCCGAAGGAGAACAGCGACGCCCGGCCCAGAAAGCTGCCGACGTCGTTGGGGTGGAGATGCGCCAACTCGCGGGGAAGATCGGCCTTGGACTTGAGCCGCGCGATGCGGTCGAGGTCCGCCTTGAGGGGCGTGGCGCCAAGCTTCTTGATCGCCGCCTCGTCCATGCAGGAGGCGTAGTAGTCGCCGATTTTCTGCTCGTCCGCACTGCGCTTCGGGCTGGGAACAGCGGCTGCCTCCAGGATCTGGCGCAGCACCTGCCGGTTCTCCTCCTGCAGCTTGCCGTAGGCGTCCCACGCGGCCTGGTCGGCAGGGATGGGGTTGTTCTTGAGCCAGCCGCCACAGGAGTAGGTGAAGAAGTCCACGCACGGATCCACAGTCTTGTCCATGGACGGAACATCCAGCACCGCGGTGTAAGGGGCTGGCTTGACGGATTGGCCCGCAGCCACGGCCGCCATCACCACCAACGTTACCAGCAGGACGAAGCAGCTTTTCATTGGCATCCAGTTCTTCTCCTTCATTCCGACATTCCGAAATCTTGTCAGATCACAGCCTTGGACGGGCCATCCACCGGGACGAAAGCAACGGTTCAGCCAGCATCTCCCAGTGCGCGCATGGTTTCCGGCGCTGGAGGCTCGGTCTGGTCACTGCCGCGACGATGCACGGCTGACAATTGCAGCAGGGCATTCTCGACCACTTTCAGCCCGATGCCCCAGCGGCGGCGCGCCTCGTCCTCGTCGTCGCCATATCCGAAAAGGTAGAACGTCACACAGAAGCCCTCGGCTGCATCGGAGTTGCTGCCGAGCTCCCCCAAAGAGTAACGGCAGCGGCGGACGATGAACTCAGCCGCCGAGGGGATATCGGGAGCACGCCGCAACAGCCGCGCGATACGCTTGGCGAAGTTCTCGTGGCCGGCAAACCTCGGACGCGCCTTGGGATCGGTGAAGATCAGGTCCACGTAGGAGCAGAACTTCCAGCTCGCGGCGTAAATCGCCTCCTGTTCCTCCATCTGGTCGCTGAGCCAGGTGTCACACTTCGCGGTTTCCAGCATGGAGAGCGCTGAGTTCATCGCGGTAAGGAACTCAGACATCTCGCGGTTGTGCGACTCGGGCAATTCCAGCAGCAGTTCGGGATGGCGCTTCAGGTCGTAATAGCGCACGTCTCCCGCCTGCCATGGAATCTCGAGGTGCGCGTCCTCGGCCCCCAACTCGACGGAAACGGTCGCATCCATAGGCGCTGGTAGACGCAGCCGCCTATGAAACCACGCCTGCCGCCGGAAAACGAGAGAAAAACGCAGCCGAACTTCTCAGAGGCTATCCCCTAAATAAGAAAGAGTGTCATCCTGAGCGACCGAGGGATCCCGCGCGCCTTCCGGGGTCCCCGGCACGCCCGGTGTTGGCGTGCTGGGGCAGAGCGCGGGAAACGGTCGCGAAGGATGTCGGTTTCAAGGTGCTCAATGCATTTATGAGACGGCTTCTCAGTAGCGCTCGAGGAATTCGACGATTTGCCGCTCCGCCCAGCGGCCGTCGTAGCCGTGAGGCTCGGCCAGAAAGCCGCAGTGGCCGCCGTGCCTGGTCTCCATGAGCCGCACGTTGCCATTGGCCAGCAGCCGGCCGCGGGTCGAGGGCGTGATGGGGACGAAGGGATCGTCCTGGGCGTGGATCACCAGGGTGGGCACGGCGATGCGCTCGATGACCGGAGAAGCGCTGGCGCGGGCGTAGTAATCGTCGGCGCCGGTGAATCCCCAATGCGGAGCGGTGACGGCGTCGTCGAAATCCCGCACGCTGCGCACGCCTCGAAGGCACGCCACATCGTAGCGCTCGGGAAACAGACGGGCTTTGCGCCGCACACTCCGCTCCAGGTAGTGGAGGAAGTTCCACTCATAAATGCGGTTGCGCCAAAGGTGGAGTGCATCCGCCGCCGCGGCCAGGTCCATGCCGGGACAGACCGCGGCCACCGCCACCAGCTCGCGAGGCCCATCGCTTCCCCACTGCCCTGCCAGCTTCAGAGCCATGTTCCCGCCCATGGAAAATCCGGCGAGCGCGATGCGTGGCAGTTGGTCGGCTGAGATCAGCTCGCGAACCACCACGCCCACATCCTGCGACAGGCCGGAATGGTAGAGGGTCGGCGACAGGGTTTCGCTGCTGCCGCAATTGCGCACATTCATGCGCACCACGCTCATGCCTGCGGCCCAGGCCTTGTTGGCAGTTCCGATCACGTACTGTGATTCGCTCGAGCCTTCCAGTCCGTGGATGATGACGACCGTCAGCTTGCTTTGACGATCGCTCTGCCAGTTGCACCAGGTGAGCACTTGGGCGCCGGGCTCGACTTCGAATAGGCGCTTCTCGGCCGCCGGCAGCAGGTTGCGCCGCGGCAGCAATGCCGCCGCCAGCGTCTGCCGATGCCCGCCGCGCAGCCACCGCCGCGGGCTAAAGGTGTCTTCGCCGCTCTGGTCATCCAGCATCTATAATCATTGTGTTGCCGAACCCCGGCGCATGCAATGGCGCGCGCGATGCGCGTGCTGGGAGAAGGAGCCTATGCCGATCTTCGAGTATCTGTGTGCAGGTTGCGGAAAGCAATTCGAAGTTCTCGTACGCGGTTCGGAGAAGCCGCATTGTCCCAAGTGCAACGGCACACGCTTGGAGCAGCAGTTGTCGGCCTTCGCCGTCGCAGCCGGCCACTCCAGCGGTAATGCCAGTGAGTTTGCTTCCGGACCCGCCCCCGGCTGCGGGAATTGCGGCATGGGCGGAGGCTCCTGCGCCCTTGACGACGATTAGGTTGAACGGCCTTCCCTAGTCCCGCGGGGTTTCTTCGCTGGAGTCGGCGGCACGGACCCAAGCAGATCATGGGCTGTATCATAAGTCCGATGTCGAAGCCTCGTCGCAGCACGGCCTTGCCCCCACTGGACGGCACCCTCTTCTCTGTCAAGCCACGCAAGGTCGTGCCGCAGGAGTTCGTGCTCGATGCGATTTCTCCCGTGTCGCCCTATACCCGCCCCATGTTTGGCTGCCTCGCGGTCTACGTTAAGGACAAAATTGTCTTCATCCTCCGGGACAAGCGCGAGAACACGGCAGATAACGGGGTGTGGCTTGCCACCACCGAGCAGCACCACGAGAGTCTGCGCCGCGAGTTTCCGAACCTGCGATCCGTTCAGGTATTTGGGAAGGAGGTAACGGCGTGGCAGGTCCTTCCGGCCGATGCGCCGGATTTTGAGATGGCGGCGCTGCGCGCCTGCGAACTCGTCCTCGCCGGAGATCCCCGGATCGGTAAGGTGCCGGGGACGCGGCAGGCCTCGGGATCGGGGCCCACGAAGGCACCGCAATCCTTGGGGCGGGCGAAAGCACAGCGAGGCCGAGGAACCCAGTAAGCCTGGGTGGGCGGTGGAATTCAAACTTGAGGCGTCTTCCGCGCGATCCGGGCCGGCCGAAATCCCGAGCGCAGCGAGGGATCATTCCCTGGGCGTCCTCACCTCATTTCGAAGGGTGGAATGAACGGCGACCGAACTCTACAGCTCCTGAGCAGGGGAGAAAGAGTGTAGACTGCGGGATTCGAGTCTCGGGAGGAAGGATGAGAGGGGTGGTGCTGGCAGGTGGAATCGGGTCGCGTCTGTTCCCGCTTACCCGTGTGACCAACAAGCACCTGCTGCCGGTGTACGACAAACCCATGATCTTCTACCCGCTGCAAACGCTGGTAGCGGCGGGAATTCGCGACGTCCTGATCGTCACGGGCAGCGCCAGCGTTGGCGACTTCTTGCGCCTGTTGCGCAATGGAGAGGATTTCGGCTTCGAGCGGCTCACCTTCGCCAGCCAGGAAGGCGAAGGCGGGATCGCCGACGCTCTGCGCCTGGCGGAGGAATTCGCCGCCGGGGAGAGGATCTGCGTGATCCTGGGTGACAACATAATCGAAGGCGGGATTGGGGCGGCTCGCCAGAGCTTCGAGCGCCAGGACGGCGCCAAGATCTTGCTCAAGGAGGTTCCCGATCCGGAGCGATTCGGAGTGCCGGTATTCGAGGATGGCCGCATCGTCCGCATTGAAGAGAAGCCGAAGCATCCCAAGTCCGGTTACGCGGTGGTTGGGATCTACTTTTACGACGGCACGGTTTTCGACCGCATCCGCAAGCTCAAACCTTCCGGGCGCGGCGAGTACGAGATTACCGACGTCAATAACTCTTACCTGGCAGAGGGCAAGCTGCATCACGAGTTGTTGGCAGGATGGTGGACGGACGCCGGCACGTTTGAATCGCTTTGGCAGGCCAGTTCGCTGGTGCGGGAAAAGGCAGCCAGCCAGGCTGAAACCCCGGCGGCGGCCGGGATGGGGAGGCGGTAGGTGAAGATCCTGATCGCGGGCGGGGCGGGATTCATCGGGTCACACTTTGTCCGTCACATGCTGGCACAGCATCCTGCCTATCAGATCGTGGTGGTGGACAAGCTGACCTATGCCGGCA
>DATNJE010000218.1:0-8699 GCA_035604095.1 Terriglobales bacterium | reverse complement strand
ATCATGATGCTGGCCGGCGGCTGCGCGGTCGGCCCGAATTACCGGCGGCCTGCGGCGACGGCGCCGCAGGTTTTCAAAGAACCGCCGCCCGAGGGGTGGAAGGAAGCACAACCGAATGCCGGGACGATCCGCGGCAAATGGTGGGAAATCTACAACGATCCACAACTCAATGCTCTCGAGGAGCAGGTCAGCATTTCCAACCAGAACGTGTTGGCGGCAGCGGCGCAGTATCGCGAGGCCCGGGACGCGGTGCGGATCGCTCGTTCCGGCCTGTTTCCCACCGCCACAACGTCGCCCGCCGTGACGAACCAGCGGACGCCCGCCACCCTGACGAACCAGCCCAAGGCCGCCTACCAAACGACTTATGACCTACCGGTGGATGTCTCCTATCAGGCCGATGTGTGGGGAAGCATCCGGCGCAACCTCACGGCGAGTTACGCGAACGCGCAAGCCTCCGCCGCCGACCTCGAGAATGCCCGCTTGTCGTTCCAGGCCGAACTGGCGGAGTTTTACTTTGAACTGCACGGACTGGATGGCGATACCGACCTGCTGCAGCGCACCGTCAAAGTCTACGAAGAATATCTGAAACTGACCCAGGACCGGTTCGAGCTGGGAGTGGCCTCGGGAGCCGACGTGGCGCAGGCCAAGACCCAGCTCGATACCACCCGCGCGCAGTTGATTGACCTGGGGGTGCAACGCACCCAATTCGAGCATGCCATCGCGATCCTGATCGGCAAGCCGCCGGCAGAGTTGTCCATCCCTGCGATGGTGCTCAAGACCCCACCGCCAGCGGTTCCAATCGGTGTTCCTTCCGCTCTGCTGGAACGCCGGCCGGACATCGCCGCGTCGGAGCGGCAGGTGGCGGCGGCCAACGAGCAGATCGGCATTGCCAAGGCAGCGTTCTTCCCGTCGCTACTGCTCAGCGCCACTGGTGGCTTTGAATCCGCTAGCTTTTCTACGTGGCTGTCCTGGCCAAGCCGCTTCTGGGCGGTTGGCCCGCAACTGGCGGAGACGCTGTTCGATGCCGGCAAGCGTCGCGGCCAGTTGGATTCGGCGCGCGCCGCCTACGACGTCACTGTAGCCAACTACCGGCAGACTTCCCTCACCGCCTTCCAGCAGGTGGAAGATAATCTTGCGGCTTTGCGCATCCTCGAACAGGAAGCCGCCGCCGAAGATGCGGCCGTGGCGGATGCGGAGGAGTCGCTCGCGATCTCCACCGATCAGTACAAACAGGGAATTGCCACTTATCTGCAGGTGATCACGGCTCAGGCGTTCGCTCTGCAGGACGAGAAAGCGGCCGTGGATATTCTCACGCGGCGCATGACGGCGAGTGTCCTGCTGATCGAAGCGCTCGGCGGCGGGTGGGATGCGTCTCAATTGCCGACGCGGACGGAGATATTGGCGAACAGCAAATAGATCGTCGCGTGCTTGGCGAGTGCGGCAGCAAGAGAGACCGTCAATGAAGAAACTCCTGCCACTATTTCTGGTTTGTGGTTTGTCCTGCCTGGCGCAGACTCCCCCCGCGCCGGTCTGGAAGTTTGCCGTCTCGGGCGATTCCCGCAATTGCGGCGACATCGTTATGCCCGCCATCGCCGCGAAGGTGCTGCAGGACGGAGCAAGCTTCTACTGGCATCTTGGCGATTTTCGAGCGATCTATGACTTCGACGAGGATATGGTTCCTCCCGCCCGCCTGCAACTCGAGGCGCCCCACCTTACGATCAGCTCTTACCTCGCTAAAGCGTGGCCGGATTTCATTGAGCACCAACTCCGCCCTTTCGGTGCGCTTGAACTATTCCTTGGTATTGGCAACCATGAAACAATTTTTCCTCAAACCCGCGAGGCGTACCTCGCCCAATTCGCAGGCTACCTGGACAGCCCACGGCTTCACGCCCAGCGCGAACAGGATAACGACACGGCCGGCGGGGCACGCTCCTACTTTCATTGGGTGATGAACTCTGTCGACTTCATCTCGCTCGACAACGCCACTCAGAACAGCTTCGACAAGACACAAATGGACTGGATCCGGACCCGTATTGCCGCGGACCAACGGTCCGCTTCTATCACTACGATCGTGGTCGGCATGCACGAAGCCCTGCCAGGAAGCAAGGGATTGAGCCACAGCATGTGTGACTCGCCCGCCGGAGTCGCGAGCGGACGCGAAGTTTACAACCTGCTTTGGAACCTGCAGCAGGCTGGCAAGAAAGTCTACGTTCTGGCCAGCCACTCTCATTTCGTGATGGACGGCGTCTATCGCACGCCGTACTGGAAGGATCGGGAGTTGCCGGGGTGGATCGTAGGCACGGCCGGAGCCGTCCGCTATCGGCTGCCTCCGGAAATCACGGTCGGGAAAATCGCCAAGACGGACGTCTATGGGTACCTGCTGGGGACGGTTCTATCCGACGGATCGATCCAGTTCGACTTCGAAGAACTTGGGCTTGACGAACTTCGCTTCGCCAACGCAGGCAAAGCGCCGGATTCGCTGGTCCGCTGGTGCTACACCGAGAACAAGGATCAACAGATTCCAGCACCGGGGTCCTGCGGCGGTACGCACTAGGACCGGGCACGAACTGCTCCCAGTGAAACGATTTCGCAGTGTGCAAGCTTTTGCACGTACCTGGCTGCCCGCACAACCTGCTTCCAGCCAAGCCTTCAACGAGTTGAAAACCAAAGGCGTAGCCACGATTTCCGCGGAACGATTCTGGCAAAGAAAGTGCTCAATGTGTAGTGAGCCATGCGGGTACGATTTGAGCAAGGCTAAGGCTGAGGAATTCGCCCGCGCTACTCACGGCAGGATTACGAAATCAAGCCGGTGGGCGAAAACTGAGAGGTGGACACCATGAAAACCATTTTCCTGATACCGCTGCTGCTGTTGTTGGGCGTTGGAGCTTTCGGGCAATGCTGCCAGTCCTCAGGCCCGTCGATGACAGGCGGGTGGAGCGCGCCTGACCATTCGCAGCGCGCCATGCATCACAGCTTAGCCACTGAATACGATTTGCGGGAAATCGGCGGCGTCACCATGGCGCGGGGCGAACTTCCAGCGTGGGAGGTTATGAGCCCGGTAGAGGAAACCCCGCTTGGCGACGTGGCGCGAGATTACCGCAAGGAGCACGAGACCGCCGAGAAAGCGCGCATCGTGTGGGAGCAGGTTGGAAACTGAACGGCCGGAAAACAGACCGCAAGACCTACCAAGGGTTGGGCTGATGCCGACGAGGGCATGCGCAACCTTCAGCCAGGAACGATTAACCAACGTATACCCCGAATACTTCTCCTGTTAACCTGCTGTTCCCGGTTGATCTCAACAACCTGCGAGTGAGGGAACGGCTCTCCGCTGAGCCCCGCATCCAAATCCGCCTGGCCAGCGTACCTCAACCGGTCCACAAATCGAATCACAAGGAGAGCCGGTATGAAGAAGGTTTTTGTGGTTGTGTTGGGGCTGTCGATTCTGACCGGAATCGCGGTTGCGCAGTCGGGCATGGGAAGCGACATGAAGAAGGACAGTTCGGCCTCGGCGCCGCTGAAAGACATCAAGGGCACGGTGAAAGCCGATGGCGACAAGACCTGGTTCGTCGCCGACAAGGACAAGAAGTCGTGGGAGGTAGTGAATCCCGAGGCGCTGAAGGGGCATGAAGGGCATCACGTACAGGTCAGCGCCCACGTTTACGCCGACAAGAACCAGATCCACGTGATGAGCGTGAAGATGCTGCCCGCCTCCAAGATGAAAGACGACAGCATGAAGAACGACAACATGAGCAAGTAGGCCCGCAAGCGCTCTGAACTTCATTCGCCGCGGATAAGCGCGGAGCAACTCGGATTCGCGGTTGAAAATTCGCGTTGATCCGCGGGGATGGAGAGTGGGCGAGGCGTTGTCGCCGGCGGATACCGGCTACTTTTTCCAGTGGCCGGGTTTCTCGCCCGACGCGTACCGTCTCCTAGACCCGCACTCGAGGCACATTTGTTCGTCTGCGATCGGAACCGTCCTTACATCGTGCGTGCAACCGATTCCGGTCCAGAAACAAGACGCCGGTCACCAGCACTCCGAGGATGGCCAATACCCGCATCAGTGTTTGCTCCGCGATAACGCTCCCGCAGGAGCGTGCGCAGCGGCGTCGTGAACCGAAAGCTCTACTGCGCGTCAGGCAGGCGAAAGGGAGGGCTCTGGCAGGGGAGAGGCTAACCATACGCGATGCACCAAGAATGGGGCAAGTAAATTCCGCAGCCAGAGGGTGACAGCGGTGCTGGTGGTGATTACGGGCGTTATCTTGAGGATTACGAAGGTGGCTTTGCCGGGCAATTGTGCGGGATTCGGGGGCTGGGCCCGGCAAACATTGGGCCAGTCAGCAGCAAAAACATCGGGAGGGCGGCCCTTGGCCGCCCCCGTTTTGAGCAAGGTTATGCGCTCTACATCTTCCCGTTCAACCAGTCTTCGTAGGCCTTGAAGCCGTAGGGACGGCCGAGGAAGTCGGTGACCAGCGTGGCTGCGGGTTTGGAGCCGCCCGGCTCCAGCACCGCATGACGATAATGCGCCGCCGCTTCCGGGCTGAGCAGGCCGTCGTGCTTAAACACGGTGAGCATGTCCTTGGCGATCACCAGCGACCACATGTAGGTGTAGTAGATTGCCGAATAGCCGTCCAGGTGCCCGAAGCCTTCCTGCATGTAGGTACCCTTGACGTATTTGAACGGGGTGTAGCGGTCCTGCAGTTGGGCCACCACCTCGGTGCTGTCAAGCCCTTTGGGGTTGCGCGAGTAAAGTTGCAGGCTGAGCGCGGCGTAGAACATCTGCTGCCGTACCTGCAGTCCGCGCCCAAAGTCGTCGGCGGTCTTCATGCGCCTGGCGACATCAAGCGGAAGCGCCTCGCCCGTCTTGTAATGCTTGGCGAAGGTTTGCAGCACGCCCGGGTCCCACGCCCACTCCTCCAGCATCTGCGAAGGCGCTTCGATGAAGTCCCACTCCAGATTGGGGCCGGTCCAACGGGTGTTGCCGCTGAAGATGGCGTGCAGCAAGTGGCCGTACTCGTGGAAGAAGGTGACAACGTCGCCGTGCTCCATCAGCCCGGGATCATCGCCAGGCCGGGGGAAATTGCACACCAGCACGGACTCGGGCAGCGCCCGGCCGCGTTTGCCATTGGCCATCCCGAAGGTAGCGTAGTGCTTGTACTTGTTCTCCCGCGGAAACATGTCGAAGTAGATTCGCCCCAGCAGGCGGTCGCCATCGTAGACGTCGTAAGTCTCAACGTCGGGGTGCCAGACCTTGGCGTCCGGCACGCGGCGATAGCTGATGCCGAACATCTTGCTGGTCAAGTCCATGATTCCCTGCTTCACCTTGGCGTACTGGAAGTAGGGACGGACGGTGCGCGCGTCGAAGTCGTACTTCTCCGCCCTGACTTTCTCCGACAGATACGGGCTCTCCCAGGGATAGACGGCCGTGGCTTTCGGATCGTCCTGCCGCTTGCGCTCCAGCAGTTCCTGGTAGTCGTGCTCCATGCGCGCGCGGGAAGCGGTGGCGATCTTCTCGATGAAATCGGCGGCGTTCTTCTCGCTGCCAATCATCTTGTCCTCGGTGATGTAATCCGCCCAATCCTTGTAGCCGAGCAGCGTGGCCAGTTCGTAGCGCTCCTGGAGCATCTCGGCCAGCGTGTCGAGATTCTTGGGGTGCCCGCGCTGGCGGTAAAGCTTCCAGAATTCCTCGCGCGCCCGGTTACTGGCGGAATAGGTCATGAAGGGTATGTAGTCGGTGTTGTCGGTGGTTAGGGTAGATTTGCCGTCGGGCCCCGGCTTGTGGGCGGCGCGGAAATCGTCGGGCAGCCCCGTCAACTCCGTAGGATCGACTTCGATCTTGAGCACGCCCGACTTGATGTTGTTGCCAAACTGCTGCCCGGTTTTGACGAGCTGCTCGCGGAGGTCCTTGATCCTGGCGCGAGTGGCGTCGTCGCGGTCCACGCCGGCGCGCCGGAAGTCGCGCAAGGAGCGCTCAAGGTAGAACTTGGTTTCGGCGTCGAGCTTGGAGCGATCAAGGCCGGCCAGCGCGTCGTAGATGCCGCGGTCGAGGGAAAAATCGGTGCTCAGGGCGTCGGCTTCCTGCTCGCATTTCTCCGCTGCAGCACGCATCTCGGCGGCAGGCTCAACCTCGCGGGCCAGCCCGGAGCGGAACAGCGCATTTGCCAGCGCCAGCTCGGCTTCGTCATAGGCGTCCAGCGCCGGGATGGGATCGCGCGGCGCTTTCATGGCCTTGAGCGCGGCCATCTGCGACCTCGCCCGGTCCATGTCGGCATGGCAGGCCGAGAGATACTGCTCGGGCGTTCCGGCCAGGATGGTAGCCGCCCCCGGTGCGGGCGCCTTATCGGCCGCCAGGCTGGAGGCGCACAGTGCAGCAACGAACAAAAGAACAGCAATCAGACGTGTAAAACGCACAGTAATTTCCCCCGGCTTATTGGACTTGGGCATGAGCAAAACGTAAGCGGGCAGAGGTAGAGTCTAAACGGTCGCCCTCTGGTTGGGAAGGGCCGCCTAGCGCTCAACCAGCGCCTCCAGCGTGGTGAAGAACTCAGGATAGGAAATCTGTGCGGCGCCGGCGCCGCGGATCAGGGTGTCGCCTGTGGCGCGCAGGGCAGCCACGGCGAAGGCCATGGCGATGCGATGGTCGCCGGCGGAATCGATCTCCGCCCCATGAAGCTGCTGGTTGCCGGGAACCCGTAATCCATCCTCGCGCTCCTCGACGGTCGCGCCCATGGCGCGGAGGTTGGCGGCGACGGCGGCGATGCGGTCCGACTCCTTCACCCGCAGCTCGCGCGCGTCGCGAATCTCGATGCCCTCGGTGGTGTACGGAGCGATGGCCGCGAGCACCGGCAGCTCGTCGATGAGCGCGGCCGAGAGCGCGCCGGCAATCGTGGTTCCCTTCAGCGCCGCGCCTTCCACGGCGACGCTGCCGACCAACTCGCCGTGATGTTCCTCCAGGTTGACCACCGAGATCCGGCAGCCCATCCCTATGAGCACGTCCAGCAGCGCGGCCCGCGTGGGGTTCATCAGCACGGAATCGAGCAGGAGGTTCGAGCCGGGGAACAACGCCGCGGCGCAGAGGAAGAACGCGGCTGAGGAGATATCGCCGGGGATGGCGGCTTCGATGGCGTGCAGCTTCTGCCCGCCGGCCATGGTGACGCGGTTGCCATCGCGCGTGAGTTCGGCGCCGAAGGCTTGCAGCGCCAGCTCTCCGTGGTCGCGGGTGCGCACCGGCTCTTCCACCGTGGTCGTGCCCTGGGCGAAGAGGGTGGCGAACAGGATCGCGGTCTTCACCTGGGCGCTGGCGACGGGCAAGCGGTACTCGATCGCCTGCAATTCATGCCCGGTGATGCGCAGCGGAGGCCGTCCGCCGGGGCCGGCTTCGATGCGCGCACCCATCTTCGTAAGCGGCTCGATGACGCGGCCCATGGGGCGTCGCGAGAGCGAGTCGTCGCCGGCCAGTTCGGCAGTGAAGGGCTGCCCGGCCAGGGTGCCGGACAGCATGCGCATAGTCGAGCCGGAGTTGCCGCAGTCAAGCGGTGCTCGCGACGCACGCCAGGGCGAGCCCTCGATCTCGACTGCGCCCTCTTCGCCGCGCCGGATGGCGATACCCACGGACGAGAGCGTCCCCAGCGTGCTGGCACAATCCGCGCCGGTCGAGAAGTTGCGCAGCCGCGTCGTCCCTTCGGCGAGCGCACCCAGCATGGCGTAGCGGTGCGAGATGGACTTGTCGCCGGGCAGCCGCACCGCCCCGGCCACGTTCTTTGCGGGATGGATGACGATATCGTTTCGCGGCTTCACGGAGCGGCCGCTACGATGCCGCGCCCGCGCGCGCCTCAGCCAGAACGTCCTGCGGCACTTCCTTCGCGCTCAACTGCAGCTCGAAGCGCGGCCCCTCGGCGTGGTGTCCCCAGCGGCCCACTCCCCAGCGCGCGCACAGGAACTTGATGCCCGGGTGCTTCGACAGGTCGAGCAGCAGCGGGTGCTGCCCGCGGTAGAACTTCTGGGGGAAGGAAAGCAGCGGCTTCTCTCCCCAGTTGGCACCGTCGGGAGAGCCCCAGACGCCCACATCGAGCGACTGTTGCTCGATGATGTCGGTGATATTCAGGGTAAGGAGCAGGACCTTGCCCGCGGCGGAGGAAACATCAACAGCCGGGCCATCGCCCTTGTCGCGCACCACGGTCTTTTCGGGAATCAAAGAAGAGTTGAACATGACACGCCGATTCTAGTCGGCGGGACGGGGATTTTCCAGCCGCCGCGCTTAACGGTGGTGGGTCGCTGCCGCACGGCTCGGTTGGGGTCGCTTGGATTTGCCGTTTTTCGATTTGCCCGCCTTGTTCCAGCCGCCAAGACTGAGCGCGACCGCCATGCAGGCAGCGCGCAATTCGTCGGCAAGAGCGCGGTCGACCATGGTACGAGCCACGACCATGCCTCCGATGGACAGGGCAGCTATGCCCTGCGCTGTGGTGTGACGACGCCGGCCATTTTGCATCAAGCTCCGCTCCAAGACGCTTACCATGGCTTTGAACACGGTTTCGAAGGCGCGCTTCGCACTTACGCCGCTCCGGGCGACGTCGGTCGGCAAGGCGACCATGGGGCAGGAGTTCTCGACGTCCTCGAAATGCTGGCGCGAGAGATAGGCGCGGACGACTTGCGACCCCACGTCGGTCGATGACAGATCCACGTGCACACCTTCCCAGCAGCTT
>DATNJE010000217.1:0-4902 GCA_035604095.1 Terriglobales bacterium | reverse complement strand
CAGGCCGCTCGCGGATACCGACCCGCCCGTCGCCGACCAGGTCACAGCGGCGTTGGAATTCCCGCTGACCGCCGCCGTGAACTGCTGCGACCCGCCGGTGGAGAGCGACGCCGAACCGGGCGAGATCGTCACCGCGACCGTTGCCGCTGCCGCTACGCTGACCGCCGCTGAGGCTGACTTGCTCGTGTCCGCCATGCTGGTTGCCGTCACCACGAAGCTCCCCGCGCTCATGGGCGCGGTGTACATTCCGCCCGAGGAGATGTTTCCGCCGCTGGCCTTCCAGGTCACCGACGTGTTGCTGGTCCCGCTCACGTTGGCCGAGAACTGCTGGCTCTTGCCCAACGCGAGCGACGACGAACTCGGCAACACCGCGACGGCGACGGAGACCGGCGCTGACAATCCCAAACCGTAGGCCGACACCCTGCAGGTCGCCCACCTTGCACCAGTAGTCCAGGAGGCCGGCAGGGAGCTGAGCGTGGTCTGCGCGCTGGTTTCGCTGCTGCAGTTGCCCTTGTTGGTATCGCGGAACTCGACGGTCCCGCTGCCACTGCTCAAAATCGCGATCCAGTAGCGTGTTCCCTTGACTACATTGGCGGCAGGCATGGCAATCGTGTTCCAGGCGCCAGGCCGCGGCTGCGCGGTGCTGCCCTGGGTCAGCAACGTGCTGGGATGGCCGGCGGCGTCAGCATACACGCCCAACGCGAATTGCTGGGCTGTCGAGGAACGATCGAGGTAAATCGCCAGCGAAGCGACGCTGCCTGTGGCCGTCGCATTAACCGGGAATGCTTCCGCCTGGCCGGAAGAGTTCGAGTCCAGCTGCGACTCGACGCGAGTGTCACCCAACAACGCCGCCACGGATGGCGCAGCCAATTGGGCGAAGACAGGAAGCGATGCACTACATAAAAGAGCAACCCAAAAAAGGAATACGAAGCACTTCCTCACGGGGATATCTCCTAAGCGGGGGAATTGCGCTACTGGTTATGTGCAACATTTTCACTAGGAGCTCTAGCCAGCAGCGTATGTGCGCGACCGATTTCGCGGAAGATTCCGAGAGACTGCTGGCGTGGGCGGATGCGGACATGTCCCCGAGTAAGTCGCAAGCGTGCGGGGGAGTTTGTGCAGTACTTGGGTCGTCCGCCGGAGCGATGCGCACGCCGACATGCGGCGGCATGAAGCAAGTCCTTTCGCGCGCCGCGCCGGTGAACCTTCGGCCAATGCAAACGGCGGCTCAGCCGAATCGTTCATGCGACCGGGTGAACCGCCGTCTTGGTTGCACTCGTTCTTTAATTGCGACAAGTGTTTTCTCACCATGAACTCCTGGCGCCCGGGCACACTCCTGCGCGCAGCTCGCGCGGGAGCTTTGTCGGGCAAATTGATTTGCAATCGGGTCCTGGACGTGCGGACCCAGACGTAGACGCTCTGCTACAACCGCCGCGCATCGCGGCGATCAGGCCAGGCTTACAGAGAGGCGCCGATCAGCGAGAACCCCGCATTGAACAAAATGCAGGAGTGCCTTGGCTGACGATCGTGCAAACAAGCCGTCGCACCTGAACCCAGGCAGCGATGCCCGCTCGGCCGTCGTTCACCTTATCCTTGCTTGCTAACGCTGGTCTTGCTGGCCTTGCGTCCCATGGACCGGATCGAAGTTGGTCCACGGCTTTCTTGCCGAACTCGAGCGGGCACACTTCGAGGCTGCGCCCCGCTCGTACTGGCTGGATTGCTTGTGGCTGTCAGCGAAAGCATGTTGCAAGCCGCTTGCCAGTCATGCACTGTGGAGCAGATTGCTTCTATCCTATTGCAGCCGTGGTGCGGCGGCGCTTGCTGAGAACCCGCGCCCGCCGCAGTCCGCGCCAGTCGATGAAGTTTTTCCTCAGTGCGGCGTAACTTTCGGCGAGGCGGTTGTCGGACCAGTGACTTGCTGAGAGGGGAACAAAGGTTGCAGCGCGAGGAAGTTTTTTTTGGTGTGGCGGCGCGCGCCTGCGCGCTACACTCTTGTGTGGTTCATGCCTCTTCAAGGTCACTGCGGGTTGTGATGTGTCGTGGCTGCGTAGTTCGATGGACTTTTCTGATCCCTGCCATTCTCGCCGTCTTCGTTGTTTTTGCGGGCGGGTCTGCCTTGGCGCAGATTGCTGGCGGGCAAGCCCAGGTCACCGCGGTCGAGCACCAGGCGACCGGCGATCGCATCCGCGTGGTCGTTCACTTCGACCGGCCGGTGCGGTTCGTCGAGGGAACGGCGGCTGATCCGTATCGCATATTTTTCGACCTGCAAGGCACGCGTCCGGCCGACGCGCTGGCCGCGAGAACCGCGGTGGGCGATTCCCCACTGCGACGCATACGTGTCTCGCAGTATCAGCCGGGGATCACTCGCGTGGTGCTTGACGTGGACCGGCCGGCGCCCTATTCGGCCTTGTTCCTGGCGGACCCGCCACGGCTGGTGGTTGAGATCTCGCGTACCGCCGCCATGGCTCAGTCCCACATCGTCGCTGCGCCCGCTCCAACACCGGCTGCCGACGCGTCCGGCGATCCCAGCACCTTGCTGCAAGCGGCGCAACACGGCGCGCCCGAGGCGCAGTATGCCCTCGGTGCTCTGTATGCCAACGGAAGAGGGGTGCCGCGCGACTACGCGCAGGCGCTGAAGTGGTTCAAAGCCGCGGCCGCGCAAGGCTACGTGCCCGCGCAGCTCGTGTTGGGCAGGATGTACGTTGCCGGCGCCGGCGTCCCGCGCGACTACGCGGAAGCCATGCGCAATTTCCGCAGCGCCGATACTCCCGAGGCCTGGTACCAGTTGGGACTCATGTACCAGCAGGGGTTGGGCGCCCCTGCCAGCGACGCCGAAGCCGCAGTGTGGTGGCTGAAAGCGGCTCAGCGTGGGTCGGCGGAGGCGCAGTGTGCCATCGGACGCCTCTACCTGAACCGCGATCCCGTGGAAGCTTACTCCTGGTTTGCGCTCGCCGCCGCGGCCGGCGACAAGGAGAGTGCCGCCGCCATGAACTCGCTGGCGCCGCGCCTGACCGCGCAGCAGTTGTCCGAAGCGCAGCAGCGCGCCCTCGCCATGGCTCAGCCGCGGCAGTGAAGCATTTCAGCGGTCGATGAACGCCTGGTAGTGCGCGTTATAGCGAGGACCAGACACCGCCTCCGGCTTCAGCGCCTCATCGAGTTGTTTCATTTCCGCAGGGCTGAGCTTCACGTTGGCCGCGCCGGCATTTTCCTCCAGGTAGCTGCGCCGCTTGGTGCCGGGAATGGGGACGAGGTCGTCGCCCTTGCGCAGTAGCCATGCCAGCGCGATCTGCCCCGGCGTGGCACCCTTCTGCGCCGCCATCTCATGCACGATCGCAGCGGCCTGCATATTAAGATCGAAGTTCTCGCCCTGGAACCGGGGATCGCCATGGCGGTAGTCACTCTCCGGATACTCTTCCGCGCGCTTCGCCGCACCTGTCAGGAACCCGCGTCCCAGCGGTGAGAACGGCACCAGGCCGATGCCGAGTTCGCGCAGCAGCGGGATGATGCGCGATTCCAGGTTCCTCTCCCAGAGCGAGTACTCGCTCTGCAGCGCCGCGATCGGGTGAGTGCGGTGAGCGCGGCGGATGGTGTCCTCGCCCGCTTCGGAAAGCCCGAGGAAGCGCACCTTGCCAGCACGCACCAGGTCGGCCATTGCGCCCACCGTGTCCTCGATGGGGACCGTGCGATCGACGCGATGCTGGTAGTAGAGGTCGATGTGATCGGTGCCGAGCCGGCGCAGCGAGGCTTCCGCCACTTCCTTCACATGCTCGGGCCGGCTGTCTGTGCCGACCAGTTTGCCGCTCTCGAAACGAAAGCCGAATTTTGTGGCGATGATCACCCGCTCGCGGCGGCCCTTCAAGGCTCGTCCCAGCAGCTCTTCGTTCTTGTAGGGGCCGTAGGCCTCGGCGGTATCGAAAAAGGTGATGCCGAGTTCGAGGGCGCGGTCGAGCGTGGCCAGCGACTCCTGCTCGTCCGCCGAGCCATACGCCCACGTCATCCCCATGCAGCCCAGACCCAGCTCGGAAACTTCCAGTCCCTGACTGCCCAGCTTTCTCTTGTTCATCATCGCGACCTCACAAGAATCGGCGGTCAATAATGCTCGCACTACTGTATTTTGTCGATTTTCGTGACTTCGATGGATGGCGGGTTCACTGCATGGTCGAGTGTCACGCGGAAGTTGTCGAAGAAGCCATTTTGGCCAAGCAACCCGGCTACCGATAGACTTGGAGAAAAGCCCGCCCACACCTCGACCAGCCACTCTGTTTCGATGTAGAGCTTGATCCGGTGAAAATAAGACATGTCCCTCGCGCCAGCTTTGATGCCGCCCATCTCTGCCGGCTTCCCGGTTGTAATGTCGTTGATGCCAATCCACCCAGCCAAATCGGCCCTGAACAAGCTAAAGGGAGAACCAGAATCAACGTAAGCCATAATGGGGGCACGGGCCTTCACATGCCCGCGACCGAGCCAGACCCGCAACATGGGCATCCACAGCTTTTTTTCGCCGGTTATGGGATGCGGTACGTCAAGCTTGAGCGCGGTATATAGCTTTCGCAAGAAGACCCTTCGCTAGAGGACAGCGGGAATCCACTGGCTGGGCGACCAGATGAGGACTGGTTCCTGGACGCCATTCTTCTGCGCCGCGTCCACAGCGGCGTCGGGCGTGTCGCCGTGTCCGACCAGCTCCGACTGCTCGTCGTTCAAGGCGAGCCAGCAGTTGCGTGGTGCCTTGTCGATGAGGCTGGAAATGTCAGAGTTCAGCATTAGAGGCTCCTTAAAAACTAGACTCGCGCCACAAAGAGTTTAGATGCAAGCCAGTTACCAAACGGGTGGCCAGTTTACTATTAACGGACCAGATTGCAAGCTGCCATAAGCCCAGTGGCCAGAAAATGAGCCAAATCTTGG
>DATNJE010000216.1:0-4874 GCA_035604095.1 Terriglobales bacterium | reverse complement strand
ATCCGCGGGGCGACCCGATCCAAGGGCGGCAAGCCCATCATCGCGATACCTTCGACGGCGAAGAACGACACCATCTCGCGCATCGTGCCCACGCTCGATCCCGGCGCCGGCGTGGTGACCTCACGCGGCGCCGTGCACTACGTGGTTACCGAGTTCGGTGTTGCCTATCTGCACGGACGCTCCATCCGGCAGCGGGCGGAAGCGCTGATCCAGATCGCTCATCCCGATTTCCGCAATCAGCTCTACGAATACTGCGAGCGCACGAAATGGCTGCAAAAGAACCACGCGTTCGCCGAGGTGAGGTGAGAGACATGGCCGAACCACGCGGGTCTGTCGAGATCAATCAGGACGAGTGCAAGGGCTGCGGGCTGTGTGTGGACTCCTGCCCGCCGGAGTGCCTGGAGCTGCTGCCGGGGATGAATGCGTATGGCATCCATCCCGCGCACTACACCGGAGAGAAGTGTACCGGCTGCGGTATCTGTTTCTACTGCTGCCCGGAGCCGGGCGCGATCACCGTGTTGCGCGTCCCGCCGGTGAAGGTCGCAAGCCAGGAGGTTTCCCGTGCGGCAATTATGTAAGGGCAACGTAGCGGTGATCAAAGGCGCCATCCAGGCAGGATGCAGCGCGTATTACGGTTATCCCATCACCCCGGCCAGCGAGATCGCCGAGGCGGCGGCGCTCTATCTGCCGCAGGTGGGCGGCACCTTCGTGCAGGCGGAGAGCGAGGTCGCATCGATCAACATGGTGTATGGCGCGGCTTCGGCGGGTGTGCGCGTGATGACCGCGTCCTCGGGACCGGGTATCAGCCTGATGCAGGAAGGTATCTCCTACATCGCCGGCTCGGAGCTGCCCTGCGTGATCGTCGATGTGATGCGCGGCGGCCCGGGACTGGGCAACATCGCGCCCGAGCAGGCCGATTACTTCGCCATGGTGAAAGGCGGAGGGCACGGTAACTATCGCAACCTGGTGGTGGCGCCGGCCTCGGTGCAGGAGATGGCCGACCTCACCATGCTGGCATTCGACCTGGCCGATAAATATCGCAACCCGACAGTAGTGCTTACCGATGGCTTCATCGGCCAGATGATCGAGCCGCTCGAGATCGAGGACCGGCAGGTCCCACAGCCGAAGAAACCGTGGGCGGTGACGGGCGTTCGCGAGACGCGGAAAAATCTGGTGAACTCAATCTACCTCGAGACCGACGAACTCGAAGGGCATGTCTGCCATCTGGCCGAAAAATACCGCCGGGCAGAGGAAGAAGAGCCGCGCCACGAGCTCTATATGGCGGACGACGCCGAAGTGCTGGTGGTCGGGTACGGCATTGTGTCGCGTGTGCTGCGCTCCGCCGTCGAGCAGGTGCGCAAGTTCGGGCTGCGCGCCGGGCTGTTCCGTCCCATCACGTTGTGGCCGTTCCCGTCGCAAGCGCTGAAAGCGGCGGCGGCGTGTTGCCGCTCGGTGCTGGTTGTCGAGCTGAGCACCGGCCAGATGGTGGAAGACGTTCGCCTGGCGGTCGATGGGCGCGTTCCGGTCGAGTTCTACGGTCGCAGCGGCGGCAATGTCCCGGGGCCAGATGAGATCCGCGATCGGCTGCTGGCAAAGGCCGCTGATCTGGTGGGAGTCTAGGAGGACGCGTGTCGGAATATCAAGTGGTGCACTCGAAATCGCCGGTCTTTTTCGATCACTATGAGCGCAAGTCCGACTTGCAGCACCAGACCCACTACTGTCCCGGGTGCGGGCACGGCGTAGTCCACAAGCTGATTGCCGAAGCCATCCAGGACCTGGGCATACAGGATCGCGTGATCTTCATCAGCCCGGTGGGCTGCTCGGTGTTCGCCTACTACTACTTCGATGTGGGCAACGTTCAGGCGTCGCACGGGCGGACGCCAGCGGTGGCCACGGGAGTGAAGCGCGCGCGGCCCGACAGCATCGTTCTCGCCTATCAGGGTGATGGCGACCTGGCGGCCATCGGCACCGCCGAGATTGTCCACGCCGCCAACCGCGGCGAGAAGATCACCTGCTTCTTCGTCAACAACGCCATCTACGGCATGACCGGCGGACAGATGGCGCCGACCACGCTGGTGGGCCAGACCTCCACGACTTCGCCCTGGGGACGGCGGCCGTCGAATGAAGGCTATCCGCTGCACGTCTGCGAGTTGCTCGCGACGCTGGAAGCCCCGCTCTACATCGAGCGCGTGGCGCTTTCCGACAACAAGAACATCATGCACGCCCGCCGCGCCGTCCGCAAAGCCATCGAGAACCAGGTGGCCGGGCTGGGATTCTCCTTCGTCGAAATTCTTTCACCCTGCCCGACGATCTGGAAGAAGGACCCGGTCGAAGCCCGCCGCTGGGTGGGCGAGGAGATGATCAAGGCCTTCCCGCTGGGCGTCTATCGTGATCGCAAAACCGCGGTGCCCGTCACACCCGTGCCGCAGCATCCGGTGGCGGAAGTGCTCGAGATCGAAAGCGAAGCCGCGGCCAAGCCCGAAAGCTCGCACCATCGGCACGTGCATGAAGCCACTGTGAAGGTGGCGGGCTTTGGCGGCCAGGGCGTCCTGATGCTGGGCCAGTTGCTGGCCGAGATGGGAATGCTCGAAGGCCTGGAAGTGAGCTGGCTGCCTTCCTACGGTCCGGAGATGCGCTCCGGCAGCGCGCATTGCCATGTGTGCCTGTCGCGGCAGCGCATCGGATCGCCGCTGGTCTCGCATCCCGAAGTGCTGATCGCGATGAACGAAGTGTCGCTGCGCAAGTTCGCGGCCGAGGTCCAGCCCGGCGGCCTGATCCTCTACAACCGCGACGCGCTGCCGGCGAATTTCGAGCCGCCGCCGCAGGTGCGCGCCATCTGCGTGCCCGCCTCCGACATCGCCGACCGCATCGGCTCGGCCAAGGTGGCCAACGTGGTCATGCTGGGCGCGCTGCTTTCGGAGACCGAGTGCCTGCCTCCGGAGACGGCGCTGGCAGTGCTCGAACACAAGGTCAAGAATCCGGCCATGCTGGAGTTGAACCGCCGCGCGCTCGAGCTGGGACAGCGCTATGACGAGCGGGAGATCCATGTGTCGCTCTCCCAGCCGGATGGCTTCGCGGATTAGACGGAGGGCTGAAGAGAACGGGAGGGTTGATTACACGGGAGGGCACGACTTTAGTCGTGCCAAAGAGATTCAAAGGAAGCGGGGCTTTAGCCCCTGGGTTACCAGGATTCATAACCGTTGTTTTTCATAACGGCCAAAGCGGGCCATTCATCGATACCCTCCGCGCCAGTGCTGGCGTACCGCTTTGGCCGGCTTTCTTTTGGATTGGTAATTGGGTAGTTTGGTAATTGTGTAATTGAAGGCGAAGCGCCAAGGTTTTCAATTACCCAATTACCCACTTACCAAATTACCCAATTGTCTATATGATAGATATCTATCTATATTCATGCCCATCGATACCAAAGCCGGCGAACTCATCGACCTGCAGCTCAAGGCGCTCGCCGACCCCACGCGCCGGAAGATGGTCGAGCTGCTGCGGTCCAAGGGCGGCTGTTCGTGCGACCTGGTCAGTGCTGCCGATCCCGGCCTGTGCGTCTGCGATCTGGAGACCAAGCTCAGGCTGACCCAGCCCACCATCACCCATCATGTACAAATCCTGCGCGCCGCCGGGCTGATCAGCACCCGCAAGATCGGGCGCTGGCTCTACTGCCGGCGCAACGAAGAGTCGCTCGACCGGCTGGGCGAGTGGCTGCGCAAGCTGTAAGGTTTCGTTGGGTCCCGGCGCGGCGTAGAATAGGGGATTCCAGGAGGCGCTCCATGGAACCGCGCAATCTTCTCCAGACGTTCAAGGACAGCCTGCTCAGCAACGCCACCGTGAAATCGGTGTATGGCGATCCCGTCACCTTCGCGGACCGCACCATCGTTCCGGTGGCGCGGGTGGCGTACGGGTTCGGCGGCGGATTCGGCAGCCGCCTCAAAGCTGGACACTTGCCCGCCGCCCTGACGGGTGATGCCGCGCCGCGGGTGCCCGGCGACGAGGCTGGCGGAGGAGGCGGAGGCGTCGCTGCCATGCCGCTCGGCGTGGTGGAGATCACCCCCACGCGCACGCGCTTCATCCGCTTCGGCGAAGGCCGGCGATTGGCCGCAGCCGCAGCCATCGGGCTGGCGGCGGGGATATGGTTCGGACGCAGAAGGAACGGACGCTGAGGAGTACCAAGTACCGAGTACCCAGTACCAAGTACCAAGTACCAAGTTCAGAACAGCGCCAACTGTTGCGCCTCTTCCGCGGGAGGGTAGGAACCGCGCATGGACTCTTCCCGCGCAGGGAATCCATGCTTGCGGCGCAGCGCGGCCATCAGGCTGGAGATCCGCTTGCGATACGACGCTGGCAGAAACGCGCGGCTGGCATATCGCTTCCTGTAACTCTCCACCAGGTGCGGAAACTCGTGTTCTAAGAAGGGCAGAAAGATGCTCGCCGAGCAGGGCTTCAGGAATAAGGGATTGGCGAAAATATAGCGCCCGCCGGCCTGGCGCGTTGCGCCCACCAGCGCGTCCAGCGATTTGGGATCGTCGGTGATGCCCGGCACCACCGGAGCGCAAATCACGCCCGCCGGCACGCCCGCCTCATTCAGCTTGCGGACGGCCTCCAATCGCAGGTCGGGACGCGGCGCGCGCGGTTCCAAAATGCGCGCCAGCCCCGCATCCAGCGTGGTGATGGTCAGGTTCACGTAGAGCTGGTTTCGCTCCGCGACCTTGCGCAGCAGTTCCGCGTCGCGCAGGACCAGGTTCGACTTGGTGACAATGCCGATGTCGAGCCCGGCATGCAGCGCCAGCTCCTCCAGGATCGTGAGCGTGATCCCGTAGCGCCGCTCCGCCGGCTGATAAGGGTCGGTGGCAGTCCCGATAGCGATT
>DATNJE010000215.1:0-11392 GCA_035604095.1 Terriglobales bacterium | reverse complement strand
GGGGCGGCACGACGTTCGTCGCTGATGTGGGTTCTGCCCCGCTGCGCGCGCTTTCCGAAGCTACTGTCGGCGGAGGCGGGACGACTTCGCTGGCGCCAAAAATCTTGCCCAGCAAACTGCTCATGAACGATCCGCTGCTGGAGGCGCTTGGCGGCGGGGGCACAACCGCGCGGGAGGGGTCGGCAACGCTGCCGCCAGAGATCCGGCGCATGTCCTGGGAAGCATCGGCCGAGGGCGGGGGCGCGATGACCGCTGGCGCGGGCAGGTTCAGCTTGGCCGTGCGCATCGAAGAACGCTCCGGAGCAGAGATGGGCGGGGGCACGACTGCCGTGCTCGTCATCTGCACTGGCGTGCGGGAGGCGTCGCGGCTTACCGCATCCGGAGCGGGAGGAATGACGCTGGGCGCCAGCGCGGGGGCGGCGCGTCCTTTCTCGCCTTTGACGCTGGGCGCGGGCGCGACCACCGATTCGGCCAGCGACGGCGCGGTCAAAGCGTGCTCGCGGGAAACGTTCGGCGCCGGTGGAATCACAGCCGCCGCCAGAGCCGGGGCGACCAGGGTGCGATCGCTCGCCACTTTGGGCGCAGGCGGAATCACGCTCGCACTCAGATTGGGCGCGGCGCGGAAGGGATCGTGAGGCGCCGAGGGGGCCGGAGCGATCACGGAATCGAGCTTTACGCCGTTGCGGGTGTAGTCGCGGATGGCGTTGGGCGCAGGCGCAATGACGGTCGCGGGAAAGTTGAGAGCCGTGCGCGTGGAACGCAAGCCTTCCGCGGGCGGCGGGCCGGGATCCGGTTTGACCGCAAGAAGATTGGCCACAGCATCGCGCGACGAAGCGAGTTTCAGGTTGGGCGCATCGACGACGCGCGGCGTGAGCGATCCGCCGCGGGCGATGCGGATGGTCTGGGTGCGATGATAAGCCTCGTCTCCGCCGGCGCGGCCGCTTCTGCCGGACTGGGCGCCGCCGAGATCTTCGGTGCGCGGCAGCTCGTCGCCGGAGTAGTAGATCACGTCGCGGCTCGACAGCCGGGGCGCAACGTAAGGGCGCAGCTCTTCCAGCTTCACGCGCACCACGATCACGGCAAAGATCAGGAACGCTTCCATTACCATGGCCGGGAACATGCCGCGAAAAGGGAAAATCCCATAGGGGGCTTCGCCCGCCAGGCGCGTGTCGGAACGGCCCAGAGCAGGGCGAATGGCGGTCCGGAACTCGCGCCAGGGCGAGGACCACTCGACCAGCAGCTTGGGCACTGCGTGCCGCTCGACGGCCTCTTCGACTTGGAGTGTCTCAATCACGACTGTTTCACAGACGCGGGCGGTACTCTACAGTCATTACCATCGTTGCTGTCGTTGCCAGCAGTGATCTCAATTTTATCCCCGACGGCGGTTCCGGTTGCGGCGGCGGTGCGGCAGGGAAGTTCCAGCACCGACGCGGCTTCCAGCCGGACGGGCGCAAATCGCCAGGGGCGCATTTCCGGCTGGATGTGGACCACATTCATGGAGCGATCCAGATAGACCACGTCGATCGCGAACCCCATGGCTAAAGTATGAACGCCGTGGCAGGGGACAATCCAGAGCCCGAAACCATTACGGAAGTCATCCGCGTCCAGGCCGACCAGGCCGCGCAGGCGCGTCCAGTGCGTGTCGGCCAGGGCGACCGCCGTGGCCAGGCAAGTCTGGCGGGTGCGATTGAAAGCCTGTCTCTGCGGGGAAAAAACAGCCATGAATTCGAAAAACTCCGGCGTTCGCTGTGCCTCTACCGGCCGCCCGAAACCGGCCCCAGCTGCCGGATCAGCTCGATCACGGCGGGGCCGATGGTGACAAAGATAATCGAAGGCAGAACAAATATCACCAGCGGGGGAACCATCTTGATGGTGGTCTTTGCAGCCTGTTCTTCGGCGCGTTGCCGGCGTTCCGTGCGGAGGGAGTCGGAATGCACGCGGAGGGCCTGGGCGACGCTGGTGCCGAAGCGGTCGGTCTGGATCAGTGTACCAACAAGAGAGCGGATATCGTCAACACCAGTTCGATCGACCAGATTACGCAGGGCTTCGGCGCGGGGCTTGCCGGCGCGCATCTCCAGGTTAACCAGATGGAACTCATCGCTGAGGTCGGGGTGGGCGTGGTGCAGGTCCTGGCCGACGCGCATGAGAGCCTGATCGAGGGCCAGTCCGGCCTCGACGCAAATCACCGTCAGGTCGAGGGCATCGGGCAGGCCCAGGCGAATGCGCATCTGGCGGTCTTTGATCATGCGCTTCAGGAAGAAGCGGGGCAGAATGAAGCCCAGCGCGGTAACGCCGATAAGCATGGGCAGGTTATTGAACCCGGAGAATATGGCGACGCCGGCAAAGCCCAGGGCGGCGCCCAACACGCGCGCGCCGAAATAGTAGTTGACGTGCATGGGGTCGCGCAGCCCGGCCTGGATGAGCCAGGCGCGGGTGCGGGAAACGTCGGCGGGGGAAAGCGGGATGGCTTTGCTGAGCGGATCGAGAGCCTGTTCCAGGCGCTCGCGGATGGCAGGGCGGGTCTCGGCCGCCTGCTGCTGCACGCCGCCCAGCGCGCGCAGGCGGGCGCCGAGCACGGAACTGGGCGTGACCACGGCCGCGCCGAAAAAGAACACTGCCAGAACGACGGTCACGAACACGATGATGGGCAAAATAAAGGGCATAAGGCTCAACCGCTAGGCCACATGCGCTCCGCTGGAGGACAAGGCCCTCACCTGCGGTTCGGTCAGGGTGTAGAGCGGCGGGCGCGGCACTCCGAGCAGCGCCAGATAGACGTAGATTTCGCCGCGATGATGGACCTCGTGCTCCACCATGGCACGCAACAGTTTCCACGCCGTAATGGGATGGCCATCCGGAGTGGCGCCTTTGCGCTGCAAGTCCTCCGGCTTCAGCGTGCGCAGAATGTCCATAGTCTCGGCGTGCATGCGCTGCATGAATTTCTGAATCGCGTCCTGGCCTTCGGCCAGCTCCGTGCCGCAGCCGGGATAGCGGCTGGGCCGGGCAAAGACGTTTTCGGCAAATACATAGCGCTCGGTGGCTGCGATGTGGCGAGCCAGATCGCCGGGCGAGAAGACTCCCGGAGCGTGGCGCCACTCGAGTTTCTCCTCCGGCACCAGAGCGACCACGCGCAGCGTGCGCCCGCGAATGCTCTCAAAGAAGGGCAGAAACGTCTCGATGTCGTGAATCTCCATAGCCTGTCCCTACACCTGAATGCGAATAATCTTGCGAATCACGAAATACCCGATGGTCTGCAGCGTGATGCCTGCGACCAGCAGGGTGTGCCCGATAGGGTCGACAAACAGCGGCCGGATGAAGGCGGGATTCAGCAGCGTCATCACCGTGACGATGATGGGCGGCATACCCATCAGCAGGGCCATGGTGAGGCGTCCCTGCGCGGTATAGACGCGCACCTGGCGCTGAATCTTGAAGCGTTCGCGGATGACGTAGGACAAGTTGTCGAGAATCTCGGCCAGGTTGCCGCCGGTCTCGCGCTGCAGCATGACGGCGGTCACGAAGAATTTCACGTCCACCAGAGGCATGCGCTCGGTCAGATTCATCAGAGCGTCGCGCACCGGCATGCCGAACTTCTGTTCCTCGTAGAGCTGGCGGAACTCGCTGGAGACGGGCTCGGAGACCTCGTTGGTGATCATTTCCAGCGCGGTGGTGAAGGCGTGGCCGGCGCGGACGGCGCGGGCCAGGGTGTCGATGGCTTCGGGGAAAAGTTCTTCGAACTTTTCGAAACGCTTGGTGCGCTTGAACGACGCGTAGGAGTAGGGCAGGAGCGCGCCGACCAGCAAAGCAATCCAGGCGACCTCGACCCGTTTGCTCACAACGTAGGCGGTGATGGCGGCGGCGACCCCGACCGCGACGCACAGCCCGAGAAAATTTCCGGCGCGCACGGTCATCCCGGCCTGGGCCAACACTTTCTGAATGTCGGAAACCCGCTCGGAGCGGCGCAGCAGGGTGTCGAGCACGGGGATGTTGCTCAGCTGTTCATCGCGCACCAGGGCAAGTTCTTCTTCCGGGCTGCGTTCGACGCCCTTGCGCTCGCTGGCCAAGCGATCCTTGATGAGGCGGGCCCGGGCGTTGCGCTGGTCGAGCAGCGAGAGGCCGGCGAAGATGGCCACCGCGACCACCGCGAACACGAGCAGGGCAATCAGGATTGGCGGCATATGGTTGTCACACCTCGGCCCTGGATTCAAACAGCGCCGGACGCAAACGGGCCCCCGCGATCGCCAGCCGGTCGGCAAACTTGGGCCGGACGCCGGTCGCGTGGAACAATCCGCGCACCTTTCCGCTCTCGTCGATGCCCGAGCGGTCGAAGGAGAAGATGTCCTGCATGGCGATGGATTCGTTGTCCATGCCAGTGATCTCGGAAATAGTGATGACCTTGCGCGTGCCGTCCGACAGGCGCGCGATCTGGATGACGGCGTGCACGGCAGACGAAATTTGCTGGCGCACGGCGCGCTCCGGGATGTTCAGGTTGGCCATCGAGACCATGTTCTCGACGCGGGCCAGGGCATCGGGCGGGGAGTTGGCGTGCACCGTGGTCAGCGAGCCCTCGTGGCCGGTGTTCATGGCCTGCAACATGTCGAAGGCCTCTTCGCCGCGCACCTCGCCCACCACGATGCGGTCGGGGCGCATACGCAGGCTGTTGATCACCAGCTGCCGCTGCCGGACCGCACCTTTGCCTTCAATGTTGGGGGGACGGGTTTCGAGGCGCACGATATGCTCCTGCTTGAGCTGGAGTTCGGCGGCATCCTCGATGGTGACGATGCGGTCGGAGTTCGGGATGTATCCCGAGAGCACGTTGAGCAGCGTGGTTTTGCCGGCGCCGGTTCCGCCGGATACCAGAATGTTCAACCTGCCCTTGACCATGGCCGAGAGCAGTTCGAGCATGGACTCGGTGAGGGTCTGATTCTCGATCATTTGCCGCGCGGTGACGGGCTCGCGTCCGAACCGCCGGATGGAGAGGCAGGGGCCGTCGATGGCCAGCGGAGGAATGATGGCGTTGACACGCGAGCCATCGGCCAGGCGGGCGTCCACCATGGGCGAAGATTCGTCGACCCGGCGCCCGATGCGCGACACGATGCGCTCGATGATCTGCATCAGGTGCTGATTGTCTTTGAACGACAGGGGAGTGCGTTCGAGCTTGCCGGCGCGCTCAATGTAGACCCGGTCGAAGCGATTCACCAGAATGTCGGAGACGGTGGGATCCTTGAGCAGAGGCTCGAGCGGGCCCAAGCCGAAGATTTCATCGAGGATTTCGCGGGCCAGCTGTTCGCGCTCGGCAAAGCTGAGAGGAACGGTCTCGGCGTTGACGGCATTGCGGATGACCACCAGGACTTCGTCGCGGGCGGAGTCGCCGGCGGTCTTGCCCAGTTTTTCCAGATCGAGCCGGTCAAGGATCTTGCGGTGCAGGTCGGCTTTTACCTGCTGGTAATCGGCACGCTCGAAGGACTGAAGGTTTGCCATGGGCCCACTAATAAATTCTTTTTACCACGAAGGGCACGAAGGTACACGAAGGAAATCCTGGCGCCGGTTTCCTTCGTGTACCTTCGTGTCCTCGTGGTTGAAGCTCTTCATAATCATATTCCTACACCGACTTGAACAACGACCAGGCCGCGCGCTTGGTGTCGGTATCATTACGCGTGAGCTCCTGGGCCAGGCCGGCGAAGCAGCGGGCGATCTCGCTGTTGCGCTGGTCCATCAAAGGCGTTCCCCGGTCGATGGAACTGGAGACGGCGAAATACTGGTTGGGCACGCGCCATAACAATTTTGCGCCCACGGCGGCCTCGGCGTCAGCTTCGCTGAAGCCGGGAACCTTGCGAAAACGGTTCAGCACCAGGCGCACGCGCTCGCGGCTTCCACTCTCGCCCAGGTACTGCTGCACGCGGGCCGCGCTCCACAGCGAGGCCACGTCGGTGCAGGCGACCAGCAGCACCACTTCCGAGAGATTGGCAATGAGACGGGAAGCGGCATCGAAGCGCGACGAAGCGTCGACCACCACATAGCGGTAGTGGTTGACCAGCATGTCGAAGAGCTTGACGAACTCCGCGGTGGAAGGATCGACCGCCGCGGGCAGGTTGGCGCCGGCCAGAAGCTGCAAGCCGCCGTTGTGGCGCGTCATGAAGCTTTCCAGCAGGGAAGCGTCCATGCGGTGGAGGTTGCGGGTGGCGTCGGCGACGGTGAAGACCGGCTTGATATTCATGTGCAGGGCGGCGTGGCCGAGCGGGGCCAGGTCGACCAGAGCGGTCTGTCCGTGCGCCGCCTGCAGGGCCAGCGCCAGATTCACGGCGACGGTGGTTGCGCCGTTCCCGCCCTTGGCGTTGATGACGGAGAACACCTTGCCGCGCGTGCCCTCCTGGCGCACCCGGCGTTGCGCCGCTGTCAGGCGGACGAAAGCCTCCAGCAGGTCGGTGGTGTTGGTGGGCCGCTCGATGAACTCGCGCGCCCCGGCGCGCATGGCGTTCACGATGACCTGCGGCTGGTTGAGGTTGCCGATGGCGAAAATGGCGCCCTCGGGCATTTCCTGGTGCAACATTTCGATGGCGCGCAGCGCCAGCGCCGGATTGTCGACGGGAATGTCGACCAGGACCACGTCGGGAGTGGCCGCGCGCACGCGGCGCGTCACCGGATCGGAAGCGGCCACGGGGAACGTCGCACAGGTGTGCACCGTGCGAGCCACACTGGTGCCGTCGACCAGCACCTGCATGACGGCGCGCTGCTCGTTGTCGGTGGCGACGATGACGACGGAAAGCTCTGCCATGGCGAAGCGGTGCGAAACTTCAGCGGCTAAGGCCGCAATCTCCGGTGGTGCGCTGGCGGCGCGGCTGAAGCCGCGCCCTTTCAAAACCTGTCGGCGGCTAAAGCCGCAATCTCTGGTGCTGCGCTGGCCGCGCTTGCGCTCGCCCTTGCTTACTTCTTGATCGGCTTGTCGAACTGGTCCCTGTTCATGAACGGCTGCGGATTCTTGGGCAGCGCCGGCGCTTCGGTGCTGGGCGAAATGCGATGCACCGTGCACAGAACCATGAGCTCGGAATTGCTCTTCTGCAGGCTTTTGCTGCGGAAGAAGGCTCCCAGGATCGGAATATCGCCGAGACCGGGAATCTTGTTGTAGATGTCGGTAACGCGATTGTCGATCAGGCCCGCGATGATGAAACTCTGGCCGTCCTGCAGTTCGAACTCGGTTTTCGCGCTGCGCGTGCTGAGCGCGGGGACGGTAAATCCCGAGATGGTAAGCGCATTGGCGAAATCCAGCGTGCTGACCTCGGGTTCTACCGCCAGGTGAATGTTGCCGTTGGGCATGATCACAGGAGTGAACTGCAGGTGCACACCGAAATTCTTGAACGAAATCGTGACCGCGGTGAAACCGGCGCCCGGCTGCACGATGGGGAAGGGAAATTGACCGCCCGCCAGGAAGCTAGCTTCTTTGCCGTTGACCGCAATCAGGTTGGGCTCGGCCAGGATCTGCAGCAGATTCTTGGACTGCAGCGCTTCGATGACCACACCGAAATTGATGTCGGGACGAAAGAGAAAAAGATTCAGGACGTTGTTCAGAGTCTGCACCTGGGTGCTGGTGGTGACCACTTGTCCGTTCTGCACGGTGGTGGTGGGGGGCTGGCCCAGAGTCTGTGGCCCGAAGCCGCCGAACTGGCCGGTGGTGGTCGTGCCTATGGTGTTGGCGCCTCCGGTGGAAACGAAGTTTGCTCCAAGTTGAGTGAGGGCACTGCGGTCGACCTCGGCGAACTTGACCTGCAGCAGAACTTCCTGCGCGCCGACCGGGCCGAAGGTGAGCACGTTGATGACTTTCGGCGAATAGGCGCTGGCCAGTTCTCCGGCGCGCTTGGCCACATCTTCGGTGGTAACGTGCCCGGAGAGAACGATGGCGGCGCGGGAGGGAGTGACTGTGATGGCTTCGTCGGGGAAGACGCGATGCTCTTCCTCGGCGCAAGCGCTGACGTCGACATCGACGCGCAGATCGAAGCTGCGCGAGCGTTCCAGTTCGTCCCAGATGAGCAGCGAGACTTCGCCCGGAGTCTTGCCGTGCACCAGAATCTGCGTGGGCGTGATGACCTGGGCGGTGGCGATGGCCGGGTCGGTGATGGCCAGGCGCCTGATCTGCTCGGTGGTGTTAATCAGAAGCGACTTGCCCACCATGACCCGCAACGGCGCCGACCCCTGCACGGGCTGCGATTGGGGCGGAAGCGTCGTGGTTTGGGTGCCGGTGGGATTGGGATTCTGCGGCTGGCTCGCATCGGGTTGCTGCTGGGTCTCGGAGAACAGCGGGACGCAAGCCATGCCCAACAGCAAAGCCGCAGCCAGCAACGTGCGCACGTTCATTTTTCGGTTTCTCTCCCGACCAGGGAATTTTGCGGCTAGCACGGACGCCACGGACAACCTGGGCGTCTGTCGCGTCTGTTCCATCACTTGGATACGCAACCCTTTTCCTCGGTGCAGTTAACCTCGTTCTTCTTGTCGCCCTGGTAGACCTCAACGCTGACGCCGGTAGAAGCCGGGGGCGGCGCGGCTTCGGGCTTCTTGATGATGACGTGATGAACCGGAGCTGAAACCGGCGCCGGAGCAGCCCCACCTTTATAAAGGCCTCCGGTTCTGGAGGCCGGGACGTCCTGGGCTTTGGTGTCGAGTGGATTGCGCAGCGCCAGCTGAATGTGACCCTGGGTGCTGGCGAGCGTCAGGCGCTGGGCGTCATCCGGAGAAACCAGAAGCGTGATGACCGCGGTGTTCTGGGCTTCGCCGGTGGAGGTGCGCTCCAGCCGTGGGCCGGATGCCAGAACCTCTATGTTTTGCAGTACGGTCGTCGTCTGCTCTTCGCCACTGCCGCCCGGCGTTCCGGTGAGCAGCACATCGACGCGGCTTCCCGGGGTGACGAACCCGGAAACGGAAACGACATCGTTGACACGAACCGCAACGGCGCGCATGCCGGGAGGAATCAGGGCGGGCAGGCCGGCTCCGGCATTGTCGCCGGCCAGCTTGGTGGTCAGAATGAAGTCGCCCTTGGTGATGGGAATGACCACGCCGTGATCGAGCACATCGCTCTTCTTGCGCGGCGCGCCTGCCGGAAGGTCGCTGGCGGGAATGCTGATGATCTTGATGTCGTGCTCGGTCACCTTAGCGCCTACTTGCAGATCGTCGGCGGCGACGATGACCTGCATGCCCTGCTCGACCGGACCAGTTTTGTTTTGCAACCCTCTGTAGACATAGAGGCTTACAAACAGACCAAGCGCCGAAGCAATTACCCCAATCATCAACAAGCGCGTGCGATTCATGGCACTCCTCACAAACTTAGGACTCCGGCCGCCTCCACGGAGTCGCAACGCTCTCCGCCATCGACCGGTGTTGCTTACTGAATGGAACTGGCGACGGAAGAGAAAACGTTATTCGCATTGGAGCCTATCAGGCGGATCGTGCCCACCACAATGACCAGGATGACCGCCAGCATTACGGCGTACTCGGCGATATCCTGTCCTTCCTGGTCGCGCCACAATGTGCGTACGAAATCCATAGTCACCCCTGTTTCGTGGATCCGTTCTGTAGTCGAGTGGACTGGCCTTCCTCGCGTTTCGCCACTTCCTTCACAACCAACGCTCGCGCCCGGCGGCCCACTCTGCGGGTCATCGACACACCGAGACGAATCTTTAACCACCCCGGCTACGTAATCATACCTTGCACCATCAAGGAAAGGCTTATTTTCTTGCATACCTGCCAGAACAGGCGTTACGGCAGTGCGGACCGGGTCGGGGGAGAAACTAGCAGGCTGCTGAAAAAGTAGTCTCGGGCAATGGTCCGACCTCGGCGGCCAAAGCCGGCATTGATATTAATCCAGTTACCGCAGCGCTGAAGCGCTGCGCCACCCAGAATCAGGAACCGAGGCGAGTTTTTCAGCAGCCTGTTAGAGGCCGGCTCCGCCGCCTTTAGGCCACTGGCGGCACATCCGCGAAGGAGGGGGGCGGGGTCGGCGCTGAACCGCGAAGGTACAACGTGGTCAACGCGGCTAAGACGGTAAGGGGCAGGATGGGGCTCGGGTACAGCGGAAGCTGCCAGAAGCGGTGCAATTCGGCTGCGGGCAGCCACAGCCGGGCCAGCAGCAGGGCGAACGCAGCGACCCAGGGCCAGGCCAGCACCACCCACGCCGCGAGCAGCCCCAGCCGCGAGACGACTCCGGAGGAAACCAGCGTGGCACGATCGCGCAGCAGGCACAGCATCCCCGGAAGCAGCAGAAGCTGAACGTGGGGCGCCAGAGAGGGAATCACGACCACGGTCGCAGCCAGCAGCAGACTGGAGGCGAGCAGGAATCGCGGAGAATTGGCGGGCTGGCGCCGGTCCCGCCAGCACAGCGCCCATACCGCCAGCAGCACGGCGGCGGAAGCAACTACGCCGAACCGGGGAGTCAGCCAGACATCGAGCAGGGAATGGCCGTAGGTGTAATGGCGGTAGGCGCGAAGGACGCGAAGAAAGCTGGGGAGCCATGCCGGCAGCAGCCACTGGCTGATCGCGAGAAAGAGCAACATCGTGGCCAGGAAGCCGGCGGCCAAGGACCGGCGGCGGCGCCAGTCGGCGAGGGTCCAGAGCGCGAGCCAGGGAACGAGCGCGACTGTGAATTGTGGCTTGAAGGTCGAGAGCGCGAGACAGACTCCGGCGAGGATGAGGTGGTCGGCGTACATCAGGAACAACGTGATCGCGATGAGTGCGGCGGCGAGCAGGCTCAAATTTTCGAGCCTGAGTCCCTGCAATGTGGGGAAGCTGCCGAGCAGAAAGATCGCGATCGTCAGCACCTGAAGCGGTGAGGCGCGAAGCCGGAGAGCGCGCAGCCAGAGCGCGAGGGCGAGGAGCGTGGCCGCGATGGACTTGGCTATGACGAAAGCCTGTGCCACGGGAAACGGCAGGTAAAGCGTGGGCCAAAGCAGGAACGCCGTCCAGGGCGGATAGGCGAAGCCGCCGCCGATGCCGGAAGGATCTTCGGGCGAAGGGGAGAGCGGCGCGCCGTAGATCATGGTTTGAATTTCGTGCGCCACCTGGGGCGAGTACGGGCTGCGCGCGTGGAGCAGCAGTTCATGCGCTCCCCACCAGGGCGCGTAGAGATCAGAGAAATGGGCGGGTTGGTTGACGCTCCAAATGGCGAAGGTGTAGTGGGCCATGCTCGCGGCTGCGACGAAGGCGAGCAGCAGCCACACAGCGGGCGAAATTCGGCCGGGGGGTTTCATGCGGTTGCGTCCACCGGCGCGGGAGTGCGCTGCTTGCGGCGCAGCGGCCCATCGGTGATCGCGATGGCCAGCAGCGCGACCAGCACGCCGGCGATGAAATCCACAACGTAGTGCATTTCGAGCAGGAGAATGGCGATCACCAGGAGCACATCGTAGGCGGCGAGCGC
>DATNJE010000214.1:0-7434 GCA_035604095.1 Terriglobales bacterium | reverse complement strand
TTCTCGACCGTCCCGCGATGCCAGGCCGCGGTGCCGACCTCGCGGTATTTCATCTCCTGGTCATAGAGCTTGATGCGGCGGGCGCGCGGCGACCAGCTCGGTTTCTTTTTGGAGCAGGCGCGGCCCGGACGGGAACCGGCGCGCGGCCGCTCCTGCCCCTTGCCCAGGCCAGTCACGCGCTCCAGCCGCGACATGGTCTTCCAGTCGTACTTGTATTCCTCCCCGCACAGCAGGCATACCTGGTAATACTCGCCATCGGGCCAGCGGCGCGGCCAGGAAAATTCGTGGGAACAGCGGCCAAGACGGAATAAATCCAGGAGCCTGGAACCCATGAGACCTCACTTCGGTGGGAAACCGGGGAAACGGTCCCCGCTACATTTATGACGCAAAGGTGTGGTCTCGGGACAGATTACTTTGGGACAGTGCCCCGCCAGAGGTGGCCCGCGCTGCTCGCGTCGCCCACTGTAACCGCTTGTTGTATGAGCAGCTTAGGCTGCTCGGTTGGGAGAGACGGGTTTCTCTGGGTTCTTCGAAGCTTGCCGCCGCTCGATCATGCCCGCGGTGAACAGTATGACTCCGACCACAACGAACAGGGCCAGAGCGACAACAGCGATGACCAGGATGGGCATGCTACACCTCTGACCATGCAGCAGAGCACAAGCTAGACCGCGGCGCAGTGACCGAGCGCACAAGGCAGTGTGATAAGGAATTGGGAGACTCCGGTCAGACTCGGGTCACTGGGCGACTGGAAGGTGTGCTGAGTGCTGACTGCTGATTGCTGAATGCTTTTCTGCTACCCTGATTTGCTTTCCATGAGAACCCGCCTGTTCACCATCGTGGCAGTGCTGGCGCTGGCCGCGCTGCTGGCCTGCGGGATACCGGGAGCGCCGCAGCCGCCCTCACTCGAGCTTCCACGCACGGTCGGGAATTTGCAGGCCGTTCGCAAAGGCGACAGAGTCACGCTGACGTGGACGACGCCGCACGAAACCACCGACCGCAAGCGCATCAAGCACTTGGGCGTCACCCGCGTCTGCCGCGCGGTGGATCGGGTGGCTGTGGCGGAGTGCGTGGAGACGGTGGGGACGCTGCCGAAGGAACGTACGCCGCTCCAGGCCGCCGCCAGCTTCACCGACACACTGCCGAAACAGCTCCAGGAGACGCACGCATCGGGCTTTGCCACCTACGCGGTGGAAGTGGAGAACGTCCACGGGAGAAGCGCCGGGTTGTCGAACCAGGTCACGGTGCCGCTGGCGCCGACGCTCCCGCCGCCCAACCGGATTTCCGCCAATGTAAGCGCCGAAGGCGCGGGGGTCTTGGCCTCCGGCGAACAGGCCCCCGGACCTGCTGGGTTAAGGTTTTCATACCACCTTTATCGTCGCGCCCCCGGCGCCAGACAGGAGTTCGACTTGGGGGAACCGTCTCTGTACCACGTGAGCGGCAGGACATACAGCTTGGTGTTCCTCGATCGCAACGCAGAATGGGAGAAGACATACCTGTACAAGGTCGCCGCGGTGACGATCGAGCCTCTCCAAGGCAAGGAGGAGCGGATCGAGGGCGACGACTCCTCCGAGATCGAGGTCTTCGTGCACGATGTCTTCCCGCCGGCGGTTCCGATGGGCTTGCAGGCCGTCTCCGCAGGCACGCCCCAGCAGCCGTTCATCGACCTGAGCTGGACGCCGGACACCGAATCCGATCTGGCGGGCTATAACGTTTATCGCCATGAAGAAGGCGCAGCGCCGGTCAAGATCAACAGCGACGTGGTGAAGGCGCCGACGTATCGCGATACCGCTGTGCAGGCCGGGCGGCGGTACTCGTATTCGGTCAGTGCGGTGGACGTGCGGGGGAACGAGAGCGAGAGATCGGCTGAAACGTCCGAAGCGGTCCAGCAGTAGGGTTGGATCGGGCCATCGGGTGATTGCGCGGGGTAGAATCCATCCGCACTCACTGCCATCCCATGAAGGAAGCTCCTGAAGCGGCAGCCGATGTCAGCCAGAAGCCGGTCTCGCTGGCGGAGATCGCGCTACTGTTCCTCAAGCTGGGGACAACCGCCTTCGGCGGGCCCGCGGCCCACGTCGCCATGATGGAGGACGAATTCGTCCGCCGCCGGAAATGGCTCAGCCATCAGGAGTTCCTCGACCGCTTGGGCGCATCGAACCTCATCCCCGGGCCCAGCTCGACGGAGATGGCCATCCACATCGGCTTCAGCAAGCGAGGATGGCCCGGCTTGATCGGCGCGGGGTGCTGCTTCATCGTGCCCGCGGCGGTCCTGGTCGCTCTGATCGCGGCTGCCTACGTGCGCTACGGATCGCTGCCGCAGGTCGAGCGCATACTGTATGCCATCAAGCCCGTGGTCATCGCGGTTGTGGCGCAGGCGTTTTGGAACCTGGCTAGGTCGGCGGTAAAGAGCGCGTGGCTGGCGTCGATCGGCATCATCAGCGTCGTGGCCTACGTTTTCCACGTGCAGGAACTTGCGCTCCTGGCCGTAGCTGGGATCGCCGCCGCCGGCCCTGTGTTGGCCCGCTCGCGCAGGGCGGCGATGCTCCTGCTGGCGCCGGTGGCAGCCGTCGCGGCGAGGCCGGATGCAGTCCCGTTCGGGCTCTCAAGGCTCTTCCTCACTTTCCTGAAGATCGGATCGGTGCTCTTCGGAAGCGGCTACGTGCTGCTGGCCTTCCTGCGCTCCGATTTCGTGGACCGGCTCCACTGGCTGACGGAGAAGCAGCTCCTGGACGCGGTCGCGGTCGGGCAAGTGACCCCCGGGCCGGTCTTCACCACCGCAACCTTCATCGGGTATATCGTCGGCGGCACGCGGGGCGCCGCGGTCGCGACTGTGGCCGTCTTCCTGCCGGCATTCATCCTGGTAGCCGCCAGCGGGCCTCTGATCCCGAGGATTCGCCGCTCGGCCCTCGCCGGCGCCTTCCTGGACGGGGTCATCGTGGGATCGCTGGCGCTGATGGGAGTGGTGGCGTGGCAACTGGGTCGAGCGGCGATCGTGGACTTCACCACGGTGGCGATCGCGCTGGTCAGCGCCATCCTGCTGTTTCGATTCCGCGTCAACTCGGCGTGGCTGGTGATCGGAGCGGCGGTGGTGGGATGGGCTTTGTGATAGTGGAAAGTGGGAAGTGAAAAGTGGGAAGGTCAAACTTTTCTCTTACCACTTTTCACTTGCCACTTTAAGATGGTGCGTTCTCCGAAGCCATGAAATATTGCCGGTTCCAGACCGAAGACGGAATCCACTGCGGCATCATCGAGAGCGTGGCCGGGCACGAGGTGATCAACCAGATCGCTTCGCCGCACGCCGAAGATCCCTTCTGCACCGAGTTCCACCCCACCATGACGCACCTGCCGCTCGAGAGCACCAAGCTGCTGGCGCCGGTAACGCCCTCCAAGGTCATCTGCGTCGGTCGCAACTACCGCGAGCACGCGCGCGAGTTCGGCAACGAGCCTCCTACCGAGCTGCTGATCTTCCTGAAGCCGCCCTCGTCGGTGATCGGGCCGGAGGAAAGCGTGGTGTACCCACCCATCTCCGAGCGGGTGGACTTCGAAGGCGAGCTGGCGGTGGTGATCGGCAAGCGCTGCCGCAACGCGCGCGCGGACGAGGACGTGCGGGCCTACATCCGCGGCTACACCTGCCTGAACGACGTGACTGCGCGCGACCTGCAGCGCAAAGACGGGCAGTGGACCCGTGGCAAGGGCTTCGATACCTTCTGCCCGGTCGGGCCGGTAATCAGCGATGAACCCGACCCGTGGAAGGGAGTGACCGTCGAAACTCGCGTCAACGGCGAGCGCAAACAGCACGGCACCACGACCGATTTCATCTTTCCGCTGGACGAGATCATCCGGTATTGTTCGCAGGTGATGACGCTCCTGCCGGGGGACGTGATCGCCACCGGCACCCCTTCGGGCGTCGGTCCGGTGAAGCCGGGAGACGTGATGGAGATCAGCATTGCGGGGATCGGAACGCTGAGGAATCGGGTCATCGGGTGATCGGAACATTTGGTTATTGGGCTGGTCAAGGGTGATGAGGTACAAGGTATTCTTCCATTCCGGAGACGAACTGACCCTCAAGACCAGAGTCACAAGCGGCTATGCATGGCTCGACGACGCAGGGCTACACATCGAAGGCCAAAGTGGGTTTGTCATTCCAGCCGGCGACCTGCGGGCGGCTGAATTGTTCAGGCTGCATGGCCTCGCTCGCGTCATCCGCATAGACCACCGAGAGGGCCGTATTTTCATTGCGGTTGTGCGGCTGATGGTTGGACAGTTCGCTTTCGTCAATTTTTTTAAGACTGGCAAGCTGCAGAGGGAAATCGCTGCCCGCCAAAGGGATAATTCCGGGAGCTGCTATGAAGTTCTTCCTCGACACCGCCAACATCAACGAGATCCGCGAGGCCGCCTCGCTGGGCATCCTGGACGGCGTGACCACCAACCCGTCGCTGATCGCGAAAGAGGGCAAAGGCAAGACCTTCAAGGAGACCATCCTCGAGATCTGCTCGGTCGTGGACGGCCCGGTGAACGCCGACACCGACGCTGGCGCGATGTGCAAGGAGGGGCGCGAGTACGCGAGCTGGCACAAGAATATCGTGGTGAAGTTGCCCACCACGCGCGACGGCCTGAAGGCCTGCAAGTGCCTGGTTGAGGACGGCATCCGCACCAACCTGACCCTGTGCTTTTCCGTTCAACCAGGCGTTGCTGGTGGCCAAAGCCGGCGGCAGCTACGTGAGCCCGTTTCTGGGGCGGTTGGACGATATCGGCCACGTAGGCATGGACCTGGTCAAGCAGATCCTCCAGATTTATCGCAATTACGGCTACAAGACGCAGGTGCTGGCGGCTTCGCTGCGGCACCCGCTGCACGTCATCGACGCGGCGCTGGCCGGAGCCGACGTGGCTACCGTCCCCTTCAAGGTGCTCGACCAGATGTTCAACCATCCCCTCACCGATAAGGGCCTGGCGACGTTCCTGAAGGATTGGGAAAAGCTGAAGAAGTGAAGATCGGGAGATCGGGTCATCGGGTCATCGGGTGATCTGATCTTGACGCGTCGTGCGGTCCCGGGACAAATCCTGATGTTCCCATCCCAGATTCGTAGTAGATTGAAGGCATAGCTTTCAGCGCCATGAATCTGCTGCGCCACTATCCTGTGATTCTTGGCGGCGCCAGCGCCCTAGTGCTGGTGGCCGGACTGCTGGCTCGCCGGCGCCGCAAGACCCCCGACGACATCGAGCGCGAGCGCCGGCTGCGCATCACCCAGAAAGGCCGCATCACCGACGGCAATATCCTCGACGTGCAGGAGCTCGACCTCAACGGGCGCGGTTCGGCGCAGATGCTCATCTACCAGTACGACGTGGCCGGGGTCACCTACGAGGCGTCGCAAGACATTACCTACCTGCGCCACCAGGTGGACCTCTACTCCTGCCGCCTGGGCCTGGCCACCTCGGTAAAATACGATCCGCACAACCCTGGGGACTCGATTGTGGTTGCCGAGGGCTGGACGGGGCTCAGGAAATAAATCGGGCCATCGAGTGATTGGGTGATTGATCCCCCGCTTTAGGCGAACAATTCCGTAACGTTTTGCCATGAAATGAGTCTTATACGTGTGCCCGGCGCGCTGGTACTAAATCCCTTTCCCGCCGGTGCACGTACTCCCGTAGGGCCCGGCCTTGCGCTCCGGGCGGGTACAATGACCAAGGATGGCAAATCTCCCGTTACCCATCGCCGCCTTTCTGGCGGGCTTGCTCTCGTTCCTCTCGCCGTGCGTGCTGCCGCTGGTGCCGGGATACGTTTCACTGATCTCGGGCGTAGGCGCTGAGGGCCTGAGCGAACCCGAGGACCGGGTGCTGCGCACCGTGATGCTGAACTCCGTGATGTTCATCCTGGGGTTCTCCATTGTGTTCATCGCGCTGGGCGCCGTGGCCACCGAGATCGGACAGCTCACGCGGGAGTATTACCCCGTCCTGACCCGGATCGCGGGCATCGTCATCATCCTGTTCGGGCTGCACCTGACGGGCATCTTCAAGATCAAGGCCCTCTATGCCGACAAGCGCCTGCACAGCGTCAAGGGATCAAGCACGGCGGCGGGCGCGTTCGCGGTGGGATTTGCCTTCGCCTTCGGATGGACGCCGTGCATCGGGCCGATCCTGGCGACCATCCTGACATTCGCCGCCTCGGAAAATTCGGTGGCCAAGGGCACGGCGCTTCTGGCGGTATATTCGGCGGGATTGGCGGTGCCGTTCCTGCTGACCTCGCTGGGCATCGACCGCTTCCTGCAGTTTTACGCTCGCTTCCGGCGGCACCTGCACGCGGTGGAAGTCGCCAGCGGGGTGCTGCTGATCGCCATCGGCGCGCTGATCGTCACGCGCCACTTCACAATCCTGTCGGCCTGGCTGTCGTTCCTGAACCGCTTCGCGTTGTGAGGTGCTGTGAACCGTAACGCAATCGTGATTGTCGTGGTGATCGCCGCCGTCGCCCTGATGCTGTTCGCTGGTGTGCGCATGGCCCGGCCGAGAGCCGGCGTGGTGAAACGCAGCCCAGTGGGGAAGAACGGGTCGGTGGCGCCGGATTTCGAGCTGAAGAGCCTGGACGGCAAGCCGGTGCGGCTCTCGGACTTTCGCGGCAAGGCCGTGCTGCTGAATTTCTGGGCCACCTGGTGCGCGCCCTGCAAGATCGAGATGCCGTGGTTCGTGGACCTGCAGAAACAGTACGCGTCGCAGGGGCTGCAGGTGATCGGCGTCGCCATGGACGATTCCGGCGAGGACACGATCGCCAAGTTCGCCAAGGAGATGGCCGTGAACTATCCGGTGCTGATCGGGAAGGAAGCGGTGGGTGATGCCTACGGCGGCGTGGAGTTCCTGCCTACTACCTTCATTATCGACCGCCAGGGCAAGGTGGTGGATCGCGTCTTCGGGCTGGTGAGCCGCAGCGAGTTCGAAGACGGCATCAAGAAGGCCCTGGGCGGTGCCACGCCGGCAGCACAGGCGAGCGCAAAGGAGCCGGCGCGATGACCAAGTCGGCCGTGGTCGGATTCCTCGCAGGATTCGTGCTTGTGCTCGTGGCCGCGGGCGCGGCCATGGACGACACGGCGCCGCAGACACCGTCGTGGGTGACGCCGTTGCCCGTCGCCAAGATCTCCGTAAAGTCAGGCAAGCCCGCAAAGCTGGAGCTGCGGTTCAAAGTGGCGGACGGCTATCACATCAATTCCAACCAGCCGGGATCGGAATTGCTGATCCCGACCAAGCTGCAACTCAATCCGCCCACCGACATCGGCGTGGGCTCCATCACTTATCCCAAGGGCCACGACCTGACGCTGGCCATCGCTCCCGACCAACCACTGAACGTGTACACGGGCGAGTTCACCATTACCGCGAAGGTGAGTGCGGCGCGCACCGCCAGCCCGGGCAAATACAAGGTGCACGGCCAGCTCAAGTACCAGGCCTGCAACG
>DATNJE010000213.1:0-7984 GCA_035604095.1 Terriglobales bacterium | reverse complement strand
CGTTCGTATAGGCAACATTGTTGAGCGTGGTCACAATTTCGGGGTAGCCGTCGCCATCGACGTCGCCAATCACGACGCAACCGTAGCCGACCTCGGTGGTCTGTAAAGGCCAGGCGTTCGAAAAAATCGTGCCATCATCGTTGAGCACGTAAAGATAGGTTTCATGCGAGAACACAATCTCATCGCGGCCGTCGCGGTTCAGATCGCCGACGGCAAGAAAGGATTCACTGTTTTGGTTCGGATTAGGAAGCGAAATAGGCCATCCGGAACGTTCTGTGCCGTCCGGCTGAAACACGTCCACGATCGCCTGCGCACCCGAATAATAGACAAGAATTGTTTCGAGCTTCTCATTGTGATCGAAGTCGGCTACGGCCATAGCCTCCGGCACGCCAGAGAGCACCGGGACCTTCCAGGTCAAGGGCGAGCCGTCGCTGGCGAACAGACGTAGCGTAAATGTGGTGGAGGACAAGCCTTCCTGTACGATGAGTTCTTTCTTGCCGTTGCCGTTGAGGTCTGCGGCCAGAACGCGAACGCGATTGCCCCACGTGTTGACCGGATTCTGGTCGGCGATTTGGATTGGGAACTGGGCGCTCAACAAACTGCCGTTGGCGCGCCAAGCGGAAACGTAAGCGACTTGGTTCTGAAAATCGCTGCCCAGCGCAATGGTCTCCCAGTGGCCGTCGCCGACCAGATCTTCGATGAGAATTTGTGCGCGCTGATAGTCCAGCGTGCTCGTGCTCAACGTGGACGATGTATTGTCCTGCCGGAAAACTTCGATATTTCCCGAGTCCGCGAGGACGGCGTCGTCGCCAGGGTTCCCGTCGAGATTAGCAACAGCAGGCTGCTGCGCACTCCCGCGCGCCCGAAGGAGGGATCGTTGCGTGCTCCCATCCGGCGAAATGGTCCAGAACTCGCCGAATCCCGGGCCGAAAATCTGCGGGCTGTCCAACACAAGGCGGAGCGTGCCGTCCGAGTTTACAGCCGGGACGACGCCGGCGCTGAAATAGGGCCCCTCATCGAGCAAAATTGGCCAACCTTGCGAGAGCAAATCTGGCTCGAGATAGAGCATTGTCAGCGCCTGGGACGGCGAATTTGCGGCGTTGACGGTAAGGCGTATGGTGAAATATCCGGGGCCACCGATGGAGGAAGTATCCCACGTGGCTAAGAGGCCGGAGCTAACGGGTGCGCTCCCGCCGCCGGAGAGCGTAACCCCTGTTGTTTGCCAGCCCGAAGAAGGATCGAGACCGGGAGCCCACTCAACCAAGAAATTCTGAAACCCACTGCCACTTGCCGTGCCCGTGATCGCGACAACCGTTCCGTTCTTGAACATGGTCGACGAGGTTGGGGATGGCGGCGGCACAGGATTCAAGATAGATGCGTTCTGGGCCGACGCAACGCCACCCACTCCTGTCGCGGAAATCCAGCAGAACAGCGCTAGAAGCCTGGCTGCAAGACGAGGACTGCGCGTGGTCATGGAACACTCCGCCCGCCTGTCCGCGGATTCTACCAGACCTTCAAGCCGCGCTGGGTTCGCGCGAACGGTGGTGCCGCCGGCGCTGAGCTATGCCCGCGACTTCGCGAATCACTTGTCTCCGGGCTTACATCTGCAACAGGTCCCGGCGTAAGTCCTCGCGTAGAGACGTAGCTTGCCACATCGCCGCAGCAACACGTGTAGAAACCCAGCATGCCGCGCCTTTACACCAGCCTCGTTCTAAACCCTCGGAAACCGTTTATCCTGTACCCATGCAGGTTCGAGTGCTGTTCTTCGGCGCCTTGCGCGACCTGGTCGGCCGCAGCAACGACGCCCTGACGCTCCCCGAAGGTGCGTGCCTCTCCGACCTGCTGGCCCACTACGAGGCCGCCGTCCCGCGGCTCAAGGATTTCCTGCCCGCGATTGCGTTCTCCATCAACCAGGAATACGCCCCACCCGGCGCGGCGTTGCACGATCAGGATGAGGTTGCTCTGCTGCCGCCGGTCAGCGGAGGCCTGGATGAAAGCCGGAGTCACGTCGCGCTCGTCCGCGACCGCATCGCCACCGAGACCGTGCTGGCCAGGATCAAGCAGCCCGAGGATGGCGCGGTGGTGGTCTTCGAAGGCATCGTGCGCGACCATACCCGCAGCCGCCGCACTCTCTATCTCGACTATGAAGCATACGAGCCCATGGCGCGCCGCAAGCTGGAGGAACTCGCTAAAGAAGCCCTCGAGCGATTCGAGATTCGCGAAGTCGCTCTGGTTCATCGCCTGGGACGCCTGCAGCACTCGGAGACCAGCGTGCTGATCGCGGTTGCCTCCGCGCACCGCGCCGCCGCCTTCGATGCTTGTCGGTGGCTCATCGACACCCTCAAGAAAACGGTGCCTATCTGGAAGAAGGAGTATTTCGCGGACGGCGCTGTCTGGGCCGATGGCGAGCCCTTTCCCGACGATATTCCTACGGCCGGAAAAACGCTGGCCGGTCCTCCGGCATCCAAGTGAATAGGTCCCCTGTGCGCCATTCGATGAGATTCGTGCTGGCCCTGGCAGCGCTGCTCGGGCTGACCGCTGCCGCCCAGACTACTGCTCCGTCGCGGCGCCCCGACGGGCCCAGCGACAAAACCCCCACCTACCGCGTGGACGTCAAGCTGGTGAGCGTGTCCGTCACCGTCACCGACGATCGCGGCGCTCCGGTTTCCACGCTGAAGAAGGAAGATTTCGAGGTGCGGGAAGACGGAGTCGAGCAGAAGCTGGCGGTGTTCGACCGCGAATCCGCCCTGCCGCTCTCCATCGTACTGGCCATCGACGCCAGCCTGAGCACGGCCAAGGACCTCAAGCTGGAACTGGACGCGGCGCGCGCCTTTGCCCACTCCGTCCTGCGGCCGCAGGACGCGCTGGCGCTCTACCAGTTCAGCGAAATCGTGGAGGATCTGGTGCCCTTTACCTCCGACCTGCGGCTAATCGACCGCGGTATCGCGCGCGTCCACGTGGGCGCCGCCACCGCGCTCTACGACGCCATCTTCCTGGGCTCGCAGTCACTGATGCGCCGGCAGGGAAGAAAGGTGCTGGTGGTCATCACCGATGGCGGCGACACCATGAGCCGGGTGGACTATCACGGCGCCCTGCGCGAAGCCCAGCAGGCCGACGCCCTGGTGTACAGCATCATCATGGTGCCGATTCAGGCCAGCGCCGGCCGCAATACCGGCGGCGAGCACGCCCTCATCCAGATGTCCGAAGACACCGGCGGCAGGCACTACTATGCCGATACGCCGCAAGAGATCGACCGCGCCTTCCGCGGCATCAGCGATGAACTGCGTACCCAGTATGTGCTGGGCTACTACCCCCGCCAGCGGCGGAGCGACTCCGATTTCCGCCGCATCCAAGTCAAGGTCACCCCCCCGGCCGACGCCGGCCTGCCGCTGCCGCTGCACTCCCGCTATCGCACCGGCTACTACACCGGCAAGGCGGAGTGACCAATCGCGCTGGCGTGTACAATGTCGTCATGCCCTTCCAATCTTCCATGGCGCCGCAGCACAAGAAATCCAGGAATCCTCCTCCGGACGATACCTTCCAGGAAGCCGCCTACCTGAAATCGCTGGGTGAGAAGCAAACCCCGGTCAGCATCAAGCTGCTCGATGGCGAGATTGTGAAGGGCTGGATCGAGTACTACGACCACAAGATGATCCGCCTGACGCGCGAGGGCGCGCCCAATCTCTTCATCTTCAAGCACGAGATCCTGTACATCTCCGAGGACGGCGCTACCCGCAAGCCTCGGCGCGAGCCGTGAGCGCGGAGCGGGCCAGCGAGTTCGTTTCCGCCATGGAGCCCATCGCCCGCGAAGCCGGCGAGCTGCTGATGGGCTACTTTGCCCGCCGCGTTGCCATCGAGTACAAGGGCGACGCCGACCTGGTGACCGCGGCCGACCGCGCCTCCGAAGCCCTCATCATCGACCGCCTGCAGGCACGCTTCCCCCGCCACGACCTGATGGGCGAAGAGGGTGCTCGCCGCGAAACCGGCAGCGACTACAAGTGGTACGTCGACCCCCTGGACGGCACCACCAACTTCGCGCACGGCTTTCCTGTCTTCTGCATTTCCATGGGCCTGGAGCACAAAGGACAGTTGATCGCAGGCGTGGTGTACGATCCCACGCGCGGAGAGATGTTTGCGGCAGAGAAGGGAAGCGGCGCCTACCTGAACCAGCGCCGCATCCACGTCTCGAACACGGCACGGCTGCCCGAGTCGCTCCTGGCCACCGGCTTTCCCAGCCACAAGCGCCACAAGAATCCCAACATCCACTTCTATCACCAGATCACGTTGCGCACCCACGGCGTGCGCCGCGCCGGCTCGGCCGCGCTCGATCTCGCGTGCGTGGCCAGCGGACGCTTCGACGGCTTCTGGGAGTTCAACCTCAATCCTTGGGACCTCGCCGCCGGAGTACTGTTGGTCGAGGAGGCAGGCGGACAAGTGACGGGATTCCTGGGCCAGCCGTTCCGCCTTCCCGATCGCGACGTGGTGGCGAGCAACGGCCTCATCCACGCCGACCTGCTGCGCGAATTCAAAGAGATATTTGAAGGCCGCGGCCTGGAGCCTCTGCCCGATCCGCAGGAGTACGCGAGGTCACGCCAGCCGTAGGGAACATACCTGTCATCCCGAAGGGGCGGCCCGCACTCGCTCAGCATGAGAGTGAAGTAGGTGCTCCTTCAGGATTTTTCTTGCGCTCTCAACCGGCTCTCCACATCTAACGCTGCATATGCCGTGCCGCCTCCGAATCGCCATTCTTGTCCTGGTGGCTGCCATTTGCGCGCCGCTGACCGCGCGTGCGCAGGTCGACGCCGTCTACCAGCGCGAAATCGAAAAGTTTCGCGCCGAAGAGATCAAGGATCTGAAGTCCAACTGGCTTGTCCTGGCCGGTCTGTTCTGGCTGAAGCCGGGCGCGAACTCGTTCGGGACCGCATCGTCGAACCCGATCGTACTGCCCGCAGGGACGGCTCCCCCCAAAGCTGGGGTCTTCGAGTTGAATGGTGATGAGGTCACGCTGAAGATGGAGCCTGGCGCGGCGGCGATCATCGACAACCAGCCGCTCATGACTGCGAAGCTCCAGCCCGATACGTCGGGCAAGCCGACCGTGGTCGCGGTGGGACGGCTGCGCATGCACGTCATCAAGCGTGGCGAGCGCACCGGTATCCGTCTCAAAGATCTTCAAAACCCGGCGCTGCGCAACTTCACCTCGCTGCACTTTTACGCGCTCGACACGGCGTATCGCATCACCGCGACCTGGGTCCCGTCGGACGGCAAGCGGACGGTGGATGTGCCCAACGTGCTTGGCGATGTGACGGCGGAAATCGTTCCCGGCGAAGCTCGCTTCACGGTCAACGGGCAGCAGTTGCAGTTGACGGCTCTCGGCGGCGATGCGGCCAAGGGGCTGTTCTTCGTCTTCAGCGATCCAACCAGCAAGACGGATACTTATCCCGCCGGCCGCTTCCTCGAAGCCGACGCAGTTCAAGACGGCAAGGTCGTTCTTGACTTCAACAAGGCCTACAACCCGCCGTGTGCCGTCACGCCGTATGCGACCTGCCCGATCGCGCCCAAGGAGAACCGGCTGGCGGTGGCCATCCCCGCGGGTGAGAAGTTCGACCACAGCAAGGCGCACTGAGCGCGGATTGTCATCCCAGCGAGGGATCCTGGTTTTCTTGGAACGGCCACTCGCGCCGTCCCCAGGCGCGCAGGATGAAGATGAGCAACCCCACCAGCACGATCGCCACCGCGTAGCGCACTTCCTTCTGAAAGTTGTGCCGCGAGATCAGCACGAAGAGGAATCCGGCGATGGCGATCACCGCCGGCAGCGGGTAGAGCCACATGCGGAAGGGCCGCGGCGCTTCCGGACTCCTGGCGCGCAGGATTAGCAGCCCCACCGCCTGCACCAGGAACTGGATCACGATGCGGATCACCACCAGCGCGGCGATCACGTCCGCCAGTCGCAGGAGACAAAAGCATGCTGCTACCACGCCCAGCGCCACCAGCGATACGTGCGGAAAGCGGCCCTCGGGATGCACCCGGCCGAAGGCGCGGAAATAATTGCCGTCGAGCGCCGCCGCGTAGGGCACGCGTGAATATCCCAGCAGGAGCGAGAACACGGAGGCGAATGCCGTCCAGATCACCAGCAGGGTGACAGCGTATCCCGCCCAACTTCCGTACAGGCGCTGCATCATCAATGACACGACGTAATTGCGCGTCTCACTCTTTCCCGCCGCTGCCAGTTCCCGCCAGGGCACCACGCCCAGGATGCTGACGTTCATCACCACGTAGATCGCGCCCACGGCCAGAATCGAGTACACCAGCGCGCGCGGGATGGTGCGCGCCGGCTCTTTGACCTCGTCGCCGAGAAAGCAGACGTTGTAGTACCCCCAGTAGTCGTAGGTGGCGATCAGCAGCGCCGATCCCAGTCCGACGAAAAATGCGTGGTCGAGCCGGAAAGCGCCGGCGGGGAAGTCGAAGGCGCGGGTGCGATCGAAGTGCGCGAGGCCGGCGACGATCACCCACGCCACCGTCGCCAGCACGCCTACCCAGAGCAGCTTGGAGAGCCGTCCCACCACGCTGATCCGCCGGTACAGCAGCAGGACGGCGACTGCGCACGCCGCGATGGCGACAAACGTTGCGCGGCTGACCAGCAGGCGCGCTTCTAGCGGCCCCAGCCCAGGCACGGTCCACGCAAGCGTCGTCGCCAGGTACGTCTTCTCCAGCGACGGCAGCAGGTAGCTCGCGTACTGCGATAGTCCGAGGCAGCCCGATGCGATGGAAAGCGGCGCGCTGAAGGAAAGCTGCCATACGAACAGAAACGACACCAGCCGTCCCAGCCGCGCCGGCCCGTAGATTTCTTTCAGATAACGATACGAGCCGCCCGAGCCGGGCATGGCTGCGCCCAGTTCCGCCCACACCATGCCGTCGCACAGCGCCAGGGCCGCGCCCAGGATCCATCCCAGCATGGCCTGCGGGCCTCCGGCGGCGCTAATGATGAGGGGAATGGTGATGAACGGCCCCACGCCGATCATGTCGATCATGTTCAGCGCGGTGGCCGAGCCCAAGCCTACGCCGCGGACCAGGGTCGTGCCACGGTCCGCGTGCCCTGGCGGGCTAGGGCTTGCCATGGCCGGCGCTCAGCAGATTCACGTACAGTCGGATGGCCCCGGGGACTCCATTGGGAAGCTGGCGGAAGAAAGCATAGCCGGTGTAGATGTAGGTGCCGTGGCCGGAGCGGGCGCGCAGCAATCCGCCTTCGCGCGCCGGCTCGCCCGGGTCGGAGCAAGAGAGCAGCGGCCGGTAGTGGTTGTCCCACTTGTCCATGAAGTAAAGCCCGCGCTCCTGAACCCAGCCGGCGAAATCCTTTTCGGTGATGGCATTGGGAAAGCGGAAGAGGCGGTCGTAAGGCTCGAGCAGCGTGACCGGCGCTTCTTCCACGCTCACGCGGTCGTGGCTGAGCTCGGCCGGGTAGGGCGTGTAGTGGCCGGCATTGAATTCCTCGGGATTGGTGTTGTACTGCACCAGCAGCGTGCCGCCGTGGTCCACGTAATCGAGCAGGCGGCGGTTGTTCTGGCGGAGGTCGGCACGAGTGTCGTAGGCGCGGATCCCAAGGATGATGGTGTCGAAGCGTCCGAGGTAGCCGCGCGCCAACTGATCCGGCGAGATCATCTCCACGCTCAATCCGAGCTCCCGCAGGACGGTGGGGATGTCATCGCCCGCGCCCATGACGTAGCCGATTTTCAACCCCGCCGGCACTTTTACGCTCACCACGCTCAACTGCTCCACCGCCGGCTGGTAGTAATAAGAAGTGCCGAGGTCTTCGCCCGTCACCACGGTGAAGCCTTCGGAATACTGCCGTCCTGCGGCCTCCAGCACCGCGCGCACCCGGAGCTTTCCCGGGCGATAGGCGCCGCCGGGCGGGGTCAGCTTGAAATTTACCTTCCGCTCCTGGCCGCTGTGCTCGAAACGCACCGGGGCGGAGTTGGGCAAGACCGTC
>DATNJE010000212.1:0-7745 GCA_035604095.1 Terriglobales bacterium | reverse complement strand
ATTTCCAGTTCGCCTTCGATGACTTCGTAAACTTCTTCTTGAGGGTGGGAATGCTCATGGATCGACGCGCCCGCGTCGAACTCGTAATGCGCGAACGTCATGCTGGGAGAATTGAAATAGCGGCCTCTCCAGCCCGGCAAGCGTTCGACCGCCGGCAGTTTGCTGGTATCGATGTAGGTCATCCCATCCTCAGCGCTGAGGTGTGATTCTACAGCAAAGCCGGGTGCCCTACCCGGAGCCTGCTCTGAGCGAAGTCGAAGTTGAGGCGTTCAGCGGGCGTCCGAGCCCGCTGCGGAAATCCCGAGCGGCGAGGGAGCTTGCCGCCGATAAAAACCAAACCGCCGAGGCGCCGAGAACACAGAGGAATCGCGGTGCACCAGCGCCGTAGGCGCGGAATAAATTGGCCCAGGACGGAAGTCCTGGGTAGGCGATCAAAGACCCCCGGGTGTGACGAGTCAGCTCCGGTGGTGCTGGCTCACGCCGTCGGGTGACGGGAATCAGGGAACAGGGAGTAGCAAGTAGGGGAGTAGCACCCGGAAGCTGGGCGCCAATTCGTAGCAAACCAAGGGCACGTTCTGGCTCACGCCCTCGGGTGATGGGAATCACCGCCGCAAAGCCAGCCCCGGAGCCATACTAAGCCCGAAGAAGACCAAGGAGGCTATGCGTATGGCGCTCCAAGTACCGGTTCGTCTTGCACTGAAAAACGTGCTGTTCGCGACCGACTTCAGCCCGGTGTCCGAGGCCGCGTTACCCTTCGCGGTGGCTATTGCCCGCCGTTTCGAATCCAGCATTCACGCCGTGCACGTGCTCTCTCCGGGCGTACTGCAACCCATGCCCGAAGCTGCCCCTCTTGTGCTGGAGACCAACCTCATCCAGCAGGCCGAGCAGCAGATGGGCGAACTGCTCTCGTCGGACGCCTTCGAAGGTGTCCGGCACGACGGCCGGGTTCGCAGCGGTGTCGAGATCTGGACAGAGATCGAGTCGGTCATCGAATCCGACAAGATCGACCTGGTGGTGCTCGGGACCCATGGCCGCGAAGGCCTGAAGCAGATCGTTCTGGGCTCAGTGGCCGAAACCATTTTCCGGGCGGCGCCGTGTCCGGTCCTGGTGGTCGGTCCCAAGGTGCCGAAGAAGCCTACGCTGCCTGTGTTTCGCGACCTGCTGTTCGCCACCGATCTCAGCCCGGCCTCGCTGCGGGCGCTGCCCTTCGTCGAGGCGTTCGCGGAAGAGAACCAAGCGGACGTGATTGTGCTGCACGTCAGCCAGGAGAAAGTCAGCAGCCGGAAAGAGCAGGCCCTGGCAACGGAATCGCTGGGCAAGTGGATGCGCGAGCTGATCCCGCCCAAGCCTGGACTCGAGTACGAGGTCCTGTTCGGCTCTCCGGCGGAGAGCATCCTCAAGCTGGCGGCCGATCGGCAATGCGACCTGATCATGCTGGGCGCGCACCATGCTTCCAACTTTGCCAGCCACCTGCCGGGCGCGGTGGCCCATCGCATCGTTGCGGAAGCCCAGTGTCCGGTGCTGACCGTCCATGGGCAGGAATCGGCGCCGGTCTGGTATTGACGCTGATTACCGCTGTAATGCCACGGCGCCGGCGCTCGGTCTCGGTAGGGGCGCCGGTTCCGGGCTCCGCCGGTGGCTAGCCCCAACCATTATTGTGAAACGATTTGCACTGGCGTTTTTCAGCACCCTCGGTCCGAATTGGTGTAACGTTTTCCTCTTCCGCGAGTTACAATGCCCCGCTTTTCGGCCAGCAAGCTGCACTTTCCACTGTGCCGGCGCGGTGGTTCAGCCGGGTGGAGGACCGAGGTGGAGCAAACCATCGTCGTCGCCGAGCAGCCACAGCGTAACCGCCCCACCGGGCAGGTAATCCTGGTCTTGTTACTTGTGACGTTTCCGCTGCTGGCGCTGCTGGTGCTGGAACAGGGACGCGTCATCGATGCCCAGCGGCTGCTGATCCAGCAGCTCACCAGCGACAGCCAACAGTTGAACTCGATCCGCGTGCACGACCTGCAGAATCGCGCCAAGCCCGCCGCTCCGTCCGCCAAAACTCCACAAGCCGATGCCCAGCCGCAAACTGGCGCCCAGCCACAAACCGGCCCCCAGCCGCAATCCGGCGCCGCCCCGCAAAGCAAGAGCCGCAAGCGCCACGAGAGCAAGCAAGCCCCACCGCCCCCGCCGCAGGAGTATCCCGGCACGCGCCCGCTACCCGTCCGCAAATCGGCGTAACCGCTAGGACCAATTTCGCAGCGTGTTTTCCAGGATTTCTGCCGCCTCGCCCAGCGCACTGAGTTCCTTGGCGGAGAGTTTCTGGAAGTGTCCTGCCAGATAAGCGATGCGGAGACGGCGTCCCTTCTGCAGCAGCTTCTGGCCTTTGGCGGTGGCTCGCAGCCGTATGCGGCGGGCGTCGCCGGCATCGCTGGCGCGCTCGACCAGCTTCTGCCGCTCGAGGGCGGCGACGATGCGGCTCATGGTCGGCGGGCGCACCTGCTCGGCGGCCGCCAGTTCGCCCAGCCCCATCGGGCCGCCGAACATCAGCACGGAGAGCGCCGAGAGCTGCGCCGGCCCCAGGCCGCTGGCCACGTCCTGCCGCCGCACCCGCCGCAACAGGTGGATGGCCGCCGAGTGCAGCCGGTCCGTCACCGCGGCCGGGTCGGCAGAGATTTTCCTTGCCTGGGTCACTCCCTGCCATTATACTTCGTTAGTAGTGCTAACTAATTCCTTGTGGGGGGATACCATGACCAATCCAGCCGCTCAACCCGCGTTCCTTGGGCTTTCGGAAATCGGCCAGATCGCCATCACCGTGCGCGACCTCAAGCAGGCCACCGCCTTCTGCCGCGACACCCTGGGGATGAAGCTGCTGTTCGAGGTCCCCAACATGTCCTTCTTCGATTGCGGCGGCGTGCGCCTGATGCTGAGCACAGCGGAGAAGCCGGAGTTCGATCACCCGGCCTCGATTTTGTATTTCCGCGTGCCGGACATCCAGGCAGCCTACGAGACGCTGGTGGCGCGCGGCGTGCGCTTCGAGGACAAGCCTCACCTGGTGGCCCGCATGCCCGATCACGAGCTGTGGCTCACCTTCCTGCGCGACCTTGATAACAACCTGTTCGCGCTCATGAGCGAGGTGCGGAAGTAGCAGCGGGCCACGCATGGTGCGGTTTCCCTTCGTTGCAGTATCATGCCGCACATGCTGGACGGGAAACGACGCTGGTGGTGGCTCCCGATTTGCTTACTGGCAGCTTATCTGCAGTGCCAGGAGCTGCCCGATCTCCACTCGCACGATGGCGACTTTGTCCTGCGCGACTTCCATTTCCGCTCCGGCGAAGTGTTGCCCGAACTGCGGCTGCACTACACCACGCTGGGCGCGCCGGTGCGCGACGCGCAGGGCACGGTGCAGAATGCGGTCGTCATTCTTCATGGCACTACCGGGTCGGGCGCCAATTACCTGTCGCCGGCATTCCAAACCCTCTACTTCCCCGGCCAGCCGCTCGATCTGAACCGCTGGTACGTCATCTTGCCGGACAGCATCGGCCACGGACAGTCGTCGAAACCCAGCGACGGGCTGCACGCCCGCTTCCCGCACTACGACTACTACGACATGGTCGAGGCGCAGTACCGGCTGGTGACCGAGGGGCTGGGCGTCAGCCATCTGCGGCTGGTCATGGGAATCTCCATGGGCGGGATGCACACCTGGCTCTGGGGCGAGCTGCATCCGGACTCGATGGACGCGCTCATGCCCATGGTCTCGATGCCGGTGGAGATCGCCGGCCGCAACCGCATGTGGCGGCGCACGGCCATGGACGCCATCCGCAATGATCCTGATTGGAAGAACGGCGAGTACAAGAAGCAGCCGGCGGGCGTGATCACCGCGGCGCGGATTTTGGCGATCGCGGCCAGCGGCCCGCTCGACTTGCAGACGCGCGCACACACGCGCGAGGCTGCTGACTACCTCTTGGACGAAATTTCAGCCGGTTGGGCCAAGAGAGACGCCAATGACTTCCTCTATCAGCTCGATTGCTCGCGGACCTACAATCCATGGCCGGACCTGGAGCGCATCCGCGCGCGCCTGATTGCTATCAATGCGGCAGATGATTTCATCAATCCGCCTGAAATTGGGATCATGGAAAGCACAATCCAGCTCGTGAAGAACGGCAAGTCTGTGCTGTTGCCATTGACCGGGCGCGGCCATCGCACGGTTGGCGATGTCTCAACCTGGAAGAAGTATCTGGAGGAGTCGCTGCAAGCGCCGGTGCGTTGAGGGCTGACGATCAGCGCGTCTTGGCTTTTGCGCTCTCTTCGACGATTCCACCCACCAGCGCCAGCATCGCGATCAGTACGAGCGTAGCCATCAATTCCATAGGCTTTTCCTCTCCAGTTCTGATTCCTCACGGCCCAGATCGCGTTGGCACAGTCCGGCGGCGAACAGCAGAACCAGGGCAACGGTCAGAAAAACAAACACCACGAGGCCCCAGGGATGAAATGACATAAGCCACCTCGGAGTTGGGAGCAGCATCGTCCAAAAGAGCGCCGTCGTCGGTGACGGCGGTCACAGCAAGGTGTGATTGAAGGGGGCTCTTGGCTTTCAGCTCTTGGTCGTCAGCAGGAAACGGGAGTGGCAAGAGGGATTGGCGCAGTTCATGGCTGGTTGCATGAATTGAATGTCGAGCCCATGATGCGGGGCGGTCTGCCAGGGAGTCTGCGCGGCTTCGATCATAAGCTCATCTTATCGCGGACTTGCTTTTGTCGCCTGCACGCGCAGCTTCTTGAACTCCTTGACCATGCCCACGATGGCCTGCTCCACTGGCAGCCGCTCGAAGCTGCTGGCGCCCACAAAGCCTTGCGCATCCGTGTGCTCCAACACGTAGGCGACTTCCTTCGGGCCCTCCATCGGACCGCCGTGGGCCAGCGCGATGACGTGCGGGTTCACGGCGCGCGCCGCGGCAATCATATCCTGCGTGGCCTTGATCGCATCCTCCATGGTGAGCGCCTGCCCGGCCCCGATCGTGCCTCCGGTGGTCAGCCCGACGTGGGGCACAATCAGATCCACACCCGCCTCGGCCATCTGCCGGCTCTCGTCCGGCATACGCACATAGCAGGTGGTGTACAACCCGACCTCGCGGGCGGTGGCGATCATTTCGATCTCGCGCGCGAATCCCAGTCCCACGGACTCCAGGTCGCCGCGAATCTTGCCGTCAAAGCGAATGATCGTGGGGTAGTTGATCACCCCGGAGAACCCGGCTTCGCCCAGTTGCTGCAGAAAGCGCCGCATGTTACGCGTGGGATCGGTGCCGCAGACACCCGCCAGCACCGGCGTCTCTTTGACGGCGGGGAAGACGTGGCGCTCGCCCAGTTCCAGCACGATGTCGTTGGCGTTGCCGTAGGGCATCAGGCCGGCGATCGAGGGCAAGCCATCCATGCGAAACTTGCCACTGTTATAGATCACGATCAGGTCAATGCCGCCGATTTCGGCGCACTTTGCGGAGAGGCCGTTTCCGGCGCCCGCCATCATGATGGCGTTGCCCGCCTCCAGCGTCGCTTGCAGCCGGGCCGCCACTTCGCTGCGCGTGTACCTCTTCACCATGATTGCCTCCCATGACCCGCTTATGAATGACCGCTACGCCGTTTCACTCTTCGAAGACGCACCGCCGCGCATCATGCCGAGCAGTTGCACCACCGCCGTTTCCGCACAGGCCGGCTCGTTAATATAGGCGTCCACCCGCACGACTTCGCCTTGTTTGCCCAGAGCGGCAACGGCCGCGTCCATGAATGCACTGTCCGCCTGCGGGTCGTAAAACACGCCGCCCGCCTTGTCGTACTCAGAGAAGCCCCGCACCGGCAGGAGCAGCACCGCCGGCCGCTTTGCCCGGGCCAGCTTTTCGCCAACCCAGCGGCCGAGCGTCGCGTTCTCCTCCACGGTGGTGCGCATCAACCGGGTCGCGGGGCTGTGCTGGTAAAAACGCCGGTTGGCGTACTTGGCGGGCACCGTCTCCGGCGTCGTGAAGTTCACCATATCCATGGCGCCGGGGAGCACCACCTGCGGGAGGCCGCGCGCTCCGGCGGCTTCCAGCCGATGCGGGCCCGCACTGAGCTGTCCGCCGCACAACTCGTCGGGCAGCTCGGTGGTGGTCAGGTCGAGCACGGCGTCAATCACGTCCTGCTCGATCAACTCTTCCATAGCGCGCCCGCCGGTGCCGTTGGCGTGGAAGATGAGCGTGTCGCATCCCGCCTGCGTCAGCAACTGGTGGCAGCGCATCGCCGCCGGCGTGGTCACGCCGAACGCGGTAATGGCCACCGTCGGACGGCCGCCCGCCTGGCGCAGCCGGCCCGCGCCAGCACCCATCTCAGCCATTCCGCAAACCGCCGCCGCGCCGTTGGTCAGCGCCGAGCGCAAGATCGGGTTCATGCCGATAATATCGGTGATGGTGGGTACCATCACGATATCTCGCGTTCCGACGTAGGCGGCCGCCTTGCCGCTGCCCGCCATGGTCGAGACCATGACCTTGGGCACGCCGACCGGCAGCGCGCGCATGGCAGCGCTGGCCACCGCGGTGCCGCCGCCTCCTCCCATGCCGATCACCCCGTCCAGCTTGCTTTCGCGGTGCAGGCGAACGAGGATCGCAGTTACGCCTGCCGTCATCACGTCGAGTGCTTTGCCGCGGTCGCGGCTGCTGGCCAGGGCGCGCAGTTCCATTCCGCCGGCGCTGGCCACCTCATCGCGAGAAATTGTGGCCGCAACAGCAGGGTCGCCCAGCACGCCGATATCAATGAGCACCGCTTCATGGCCGCGGCCCTCGATGAGCGACTTAACCAACTGCGCGTGTTCGCCCTTCGTGTCCAAGGTGCACACAACGCCGATACGCTTTGCTGGTGACATTCATCTCCACGATCGGGGGAGGCGGGACTGCGGAGCCGCCACGGCCCACAGTCTGGCCGGTTTTAAGCTTCCGCCGTGAACACAGCGCCCCTGGGCTCGGGACCGAGGAACGTCACGATGGCCACAACGACGAGCGCACTAGCGGTACACAGGGCAATGGACTGGCCCAGGGTGAAGCCATGGCGCTGTACCAACAGCGTCTGAAGGGTCGGCCCGAAAGAGCCGATCGCCGCGCCCACGCTGAACGAAGCCCCGGGTCCGACCCCGCGCACGTGCGTCGGAAAGCGCTCCGCCAGATAAGCCGGGATCACGCCCCAAAATCCCACCGCGAAGAAGCCTTCCAGAATTCCACCCAGCCGCACCAGTGCATAGTTGTGCGTCAGGCAGTAAAGCGGAATCAGCTGCGCGCCCATGAGGGCGAAAATCGACAGCGCTATGCGCCGCCCGGTCTTTTCCGACAGCGCGCCCGCGCACCAGTAGCCGGTCAGGCTGCCGATGTTGAGCAGGATCAGGAACTGCGTCTTCTGCCCAATCGTCAGATGCATTTCCCTGGTTAGGTAGGTGGGCCACAGCGAGGCCAGGCAGAACTGCGATAGCATGGCGCCGATCATTAGCAGGAATGCGTGCAGGCTAGTTCCCAGCATGTCCGGCTTCAGCAGGCGCACGATCGAGATGCCGGACTCCTTCTTGCCGGCTTGGTGCAGGGCCTCGCGCCGCGCCTCGAAGATGGGCGACTCCTTTACCCCAGTGCGGATGTAGAGCAGCAGCAGCGCGGGCAGGAAGCCGATCAGGAACAGCGCACGCCACCCCCAGATAGGGAATACAAAGAAGTAGGCAACGGTGGCCAGGAAGTAGCCGCAGGGATAGCCGC
>DATNJE010000211.1:0-4965 GCA_035604095.1 Terriglobales bacterium | reverse complement strand
GGCGAGACGCCCACGCTCTCACGCGAGGAGTGGCTGCGGGTGATCGACATCACCATCGAAGTCGCGGGCGGACGTGTGCCCATCGTGGCCGGCGCCACCTCGAACTCCACGCGCGATGCGGTGGAGAAGGCGCAGACGGTGGCCGCGCGCCGCGGCGTGGACGCCATCCTCACCGCCAGCCCCTACTACAACAAGCCCACGCAGGAAGGGCAGTACCTGCACTTCAAAGCCATCGCCGAAGCAGTGGAGAAGCCGCTTATTCTCTACAACGTACCCGGGCGCACGGGCGCGAACCTCGAACCCGCCACGCTGGCGCGGCTGGCGCAAATCCCAAATATCATCGGCGTGAAGGAAGCCAGCGGCAACATCGGGCAGATCGCCGACGTCTGCAATGCGGTCCCGGAAAGTTTCCTGGTCTTCTCCGGCGACGATACGGTGACGCTGCCCATCATCGCGCTGGGCGGCGTGGGAATCATTTCCGTGGCCGGTAACGAGATCCCGCACGAGATGGCGGAGCTGACCCGCGCGGCGCTGGCCAATCAGTGGGACGCCGCCCGCCGCGTCCATCGCAAGTGCCTGGCACTGATGCAGGCCAACTTCATCGAGTCCAATCCCATCCCGGTGAAGGCGGTGCTGGCCATGATGGGGCGGATCGAGGAAGTCTATCGCCTGCCGCTCTGCCCCATGAAGAAGGAGAACCGGGCCAAGCTGGAGAAGATTGCCAGCGAAGCCGGGCTGATGGTGCGGACGCTGGTAGCCGGCTAGGAATCCTTTCAAATCTCATTTGGAAATAGGGAGCGGATTATGGCATCCGTACTCGTCACTGGGACCAGCACCGGCATCGGCCTTGCGACTGCGCTGGCCCTGGGCCGCGCCGGCCACCAGGTCCACGCCACCATGCGCAATCCTGAGCGCGCGCCGGAACTGGGACGCGCCGTCGCCCAAGAGAAGCTGCCGGTCACGATCACGCCGATGGACGTGGATTCGGATTCCTCGGTGACGGCGGCGATGGGCCGGATCCAGGCCCAGGGCGGCCACATCGATGTGCTGGTCAACAACGCCGGGATCGAACGCATCGGCTCGGTAGAAGAGCTGGCGATGAGCGAGTTTCGGGCAGCGATGGAGACCAACTACTTTGGAGCGTTGCGCTGCATTCAGGCGGTAGCGCCGGCGATGCGCAAGCGCGGCCGCGGCTGCATCATCAATGTGGCGTCGGTTGCCGGCCACGTCGCTTGCTCTCCCCTGGCCGCCTATACGGCGTCGAAATTCGCGCTGGAAGCGCTCAGCGAAGCGCTGGCGCAGGAGATGAAAGCGTTCAACGTGCGGGTGGCGATCGTGGAGCCCGGTATCATCGATACGCCCATGGCGCAGCGGGCCGCTGTGCCGTCCCAATCGGCCTACCGGCACGTGCGCCGCTTCGCCAACCTATATGTGGCAACGCTGAAGAACCCGGCGCCGCCGGTGCTGGTGGCGCAGAAGATTCGGGAGATCATCGAAAGCGGAACGTGGACCCTGCGGCATCCGGTCGGGCCCGATGCTCTTGCGTTCCTCGAATGGCGGGCCGCAATGACCGACGAAAAGTGGGTCGAGTGGGGGGCCCTGGACGACGACGCCTGGTATCAGCGCCTGCAACGCGATTTCGGCATGGACGCTCGTCCCAAGAGTTGAAAGAAAACCGGGCCAAGCTGGAGAAGATTGCCAGCGAAGCCGGGCTGATGGTGCGAACGCTGGTAGCGGGCTAGTTCAAGGCTGGTTGGGCAGCGGCGCGCGGTTTCGAGCCCTCCACCGCATGAACGCGGGACCCGATCACCTGGGCCTCCACCCGGTTGATCAGAGCCGCGACTCCCTCGGCCTCATCGCACACCCGGATGAACTCCTGCTCGGCTTCGCCGGTTTTCCCGGCGTGCTTCAGCTCCACCACATGCTTGACCAGGGCGTGCATGTCCCTGTGCATGGTCTCCAATTCCTGCATGTCCGGGAGATGGCTGTAGGCGGCCATGCCACCGCCGTAGATCCACTTGCCCAGTTCACAGTCGCGATGCGAGGCCAGTCCCTTGCGATCGATGTTCTCGCGGCCGTCCAGGAAGGAGCGCAGTTTGAGCCGCCAACTGCGGTGTGCCATCTTCACGCGGCCGAAGTCCAGACTGTTGCTGACCGCCTGATCCAGTTGGGAGGTGCGGGAACGGGAGCGGCCGGTCGCTTCCCCGCCGTCTGCGGAGAGTCGAAATTGCCCGACCAACTGCTGCAGGTTCATCGCCACCTGCGCGAGATCGTGCAGCGCCGCCGCGGTCTGCTGCGCCCCAGTCACGGTCGATGAAGCAATCCTGGCAATCTGCTCAATGTTGTTGTTGATATGCTCGGTGGTGGCGGACTGCTGGTTGGCGGCGGCGGCGATCTGCGTCACCATGTCCCCGACTTGCTCGGACATCTTGATGATTCCCTGCAGCGAGTCGCCGGCCCGACGAGTGGACTCTACGCCCGATTCTACCTCCCTGGACCCTGCCTCCATGGCGGCGACCGCGGTCTTGGTCTCTGATTGGATACCGCAAATCATCGCCGAGATTTCCTTGGTGGCGGCGCCGGTACGTTCGGCCAGCTTGCGTACTTCATCGGCCACCACCGCGAAGCCGCGACCCTGCTCGCCGGCGCGCGCAGCTTCGATGGCCGCGTTCAACGCCAGCAGATTGGTCTGGTCGGCGATGTCGTCAATAACGCCGGTGATCCGGCCAATCTCGTCCGACCGCTTTCCCAATTCATGGACCTTCCGGGCTGTTTCCCCGGCTGAACTTGCAATGGCGCGCATCCTGGAGAGGGTTTCGTCCACGATCTGGCCGCCCTCGCGCGCGGTCTCGGCGGCCTTTTGCGAAGCCGCCGCACCCTTGCTGGAGTTCTCCGAGACCTCGTGCACAGTTGCGGCCACCTCTCGCATGGCCGTGGCCACCTGGTTGGTTTGATCCTGCTGCAATTCCGCCCCGCGCGCCTGGTCGCGCGAGCAGGCGGAGATTTGCTCGCTGGCGACCGCAAGACCCTGACTATTGCTTGACACTTGGGACAAGATTTCCTGGACCTTGTCGATAAACCGGTTGAACCATGTGGCCAGCTGCGCTACCTCGTCGTTGCAAGTGATGGCGATGCGTTTGGTCAGGTCGCGTTCGCCTTCGGCCACATCCTTGATGCACTCGATCATCTCCTGAAACCGGACGAAGATGGAGCGGTAGACGCGGGTGGAGACGATCAGAAGCACCACCAGACAGCTCAGCGCCAGGAAAGCTGCCAGCTTGCCATCCTTGCGCCAGGCGGCGTCAATGTCTTCGATATAGAGCCCGGTTCCGACCACCCATCCCCAGGGCTCAAAGCCCTTGACAAAGGTCAGCTTTTTCACCGGCTTGTCGCTGCCCGGTTTGGGCCACTCATAAAACACAAAGCCCTCATGCGAGGTACGTACCACATTTACGAACTCCACGATGATGGCCTTCCCCGTGGGGTCTTTGAGGTCGGTGAGGTCCTTGTTAGTCCAGTCCGGTTTCGGATGCGCCAGCATGACCTGGTGCATGTCATTGACAAAAAAATAATTGGTACCCTCGTAGCGATTGGCTCGAATGGCTTCAAGGGCGCGCCTTTGGGCTTCCTCGCGGCTGATCTTCCCTTCCGCCTCCAGCCGGTGCTGCTCGACGACAACGGAATAGGGGACTTCGACAAGATTCTTCGTCTTCTCCATGCGCTGTGTCAGCAGCTCCGAGCGCAGGCTGCTGAGCCAGCAGCCTGCCAGCGCCAGGAGCCCAACAGCGGCGACCCCGACCATCACCCGGAACTTCCCCTTGAGACTCATGCTGAACGCCACGCGGCACCTCCGAGGACTACTTATCGGCGAATCTCTGGCCAAACTTGAATCGGCACGAAGGCAAGCGAAGTGCTCGTACACTAATGGTCATGTCGGGATGGGCCATCAGACCGGTTATACTGCCCGGCCATGCAGACCGCCCCACCAAAGCGGCGGGAGCGGCCGGCAATATGGGCCCTTACCGGCACACTTCCCATTGCAGGAAATGCAAAGCGTTGAGTACGTGGAGCAGCGATGCGCGAAGAGATTGAGCGGCTGTACGAGCTGAAGGGTGAGGCCAAGTCGGACGCGGCACGGCGTCTGTTCACCGAATTCCGTGACGCGCTAACGGCCGGGCGCATCCGCGCCGCGGAAAAGGTCGCGGGCGAATGGCGGGTAAATGCCTGGGTGAAGAAGGGCATCCTGCTGGGCTTCCGGCTGGGAGAACTGGCGGAGACCGGCGAGGCGCTCTCCTTCGTCGACAAGGATACCTATCCGGTGCGGCGCTTCACCGCGGCCGAGAAGGTTCGCATTGTGCCCGGCGGGTCGTCGGTGCGCTCCGGCGCCTACGTGGCGCCGTCGGTGGTGTGCATGCCTCCTATGTACATCAATGCCGGGGCGTACGTGGATGAAGGCGCCATGGTTGACTCGCACGCGCTGGTGGGATCATGCGCGCAGGTCGGCAAGCGCGTCCACCTGAGCGCGGCGGCGCAGATCGGCGGAGTGCTGGAGCCGGTGAACGCCTCGCCCGTCATCATCGAAGACGATGTGCTGGTCGGCGGCAACTGCGGGGTGTACGAGGGAACCCAGGTGCGGGCCCGCGCCGTGCTGGGCGCCGGGACCATCCTCACCCGCTCCACGCCGCTCTATGACCTGGTGCGCGGAGAGATCTACCGGGCCGAGGGCGAACGGCCATTGATCGTGCCGGAAAACGCCGTGGTGGTGCCAGGCACGCGTGCGCTCGACCGCGGCAAAGCTCGCGAGTGGGGACTCTCCATCTACGCTCCGGTGATCATCAAGTACCGCGATGAGAAGACGGACCGGGGCAGCGCGCTGGAAGATGCGCTGCGCTAATCCGGGTTTCCTATAACCTGAGGCACACCGCATGAGGAGCCGCGGGCTCAGGCGAACTTCAGCACAAAGGG
>DATNJE010000210.1:0-5596 GCA_035604095.1 Terriglobales bacterium | reverse complement strand
AGGTGGAGCGATCGCAGCAAGCTAGTGTCGGTTCCACTGTTTCCGGGGTATGCCTTTGTTCGTTCCCCCAGGTCGCTGGCAGCGCGGCTGCTGGTCTTGCAGACCCCCGGTGTGATGGGATTCGTGAGCTTTGCCCGAACCGCGGCGGTGGTCCCGCAAAAACAAATTGAAGACTTGCAGCTGCTGCTGGCCGAAGAAGTCCCCTTCTCGCTTTACCCCTTTGTGCAAGCCGGTCGGCGCGTCCGCATTCGCAGCGGATGCCTCGATGGCGTCGAAGGCCTGCTGCTCCAGAACGAGAATGGCAAGCTGGTCATCTCGCTGGACTCGATTCAGCGCTCGCTGGCCGTCGAGATTCAAGGTTACGAAGTGGAATTGATCTGAGAAGAGCCCCTCCCCAGTGCCTTCCCCTGCCTTCCATCCCGCACAACAACAACGGCTGGGCGCCGACTGCGCCCGATTGATTCCGGGCGAGGCCCCGGCGTGGCAAGACCCCGCGAAACCCCCGCCGCCGGCGCGGCCCGTGGAGTCTGCTGCCGAGAAAGTCACCGAGATCCTGTATCCCCGCTCCAACTCTTCCGCCCGCACTCTCGACTTGCTGGTTCCCGGACCGCTGCAAGGCCGCAGGGCGTGGAACTGGTTGCGATCCGTCGCGGCGGATTTCGTGCTCGTGGGACTCGACTGGCTATTGCTGGGTGGGCTGTTGGTGCCTTTGCGCGGTTTGTTTCCGCGAGTGCGCCTGTTCGACTATGCGGCTGGAGCTCCGGCTTCGCTGCTGGGCCTTGCCGTGCTGCATGCCGCCTTAATCACCCTCATGGCTTATACCGAAGGCCTCTATGCCGCGGGCGTCGATCTGAACCGGCAGGCGCGCATTCTGGCCAAGGCGGTGTTCTGGACCACGGCCCTGCTTTGTTTTGCTTATGGCTTGCAAGGCGCGGCGTGGGCGGTAAGCGGCCTGTTCTGTGCCGCAGGCCTGCTGCATTTTGCTGCCCTCTGGACCTGGCGGTGGCTCAAAGCGAGGCAGCAACGCAGCCCTGGACACTGTTCCTGCGACCAGCGCAACGTTCTGATCGTGGGCGCCGGCCGTCTCGGGCGCAGGGTGGCTTCCGATGTGCAAAACCATCCTGAGGCCGGGCGCCGGGTCTCTGGATTCCTCGACAACAACGCATCCCTGGGAGACGGCGTCGTGGGAAGAGTTGCCGATCTGGCTCGTCTGGCACGAACCGGATTTGTCGATGAAGTGATTCTGGCAGCTCCTCATGATCGCAATCTCACGCTGCGCGTACTGCACGAAGCGCGCCGCTTGCGCCTCGATGTCGAGATGGTTCCCGAGCTGTTCGGATGCACGCCGGGCGCCGAAGTCGAGCGCGTCGGAGACCTGCCCGTCATTTCCCTGCACGCGGAGCGCTGGCCGGCAGCCAGCCTGGTGCTGAAGCGGTTGGGAGACGTAGCCGGCGCGGGCATCCTGCTGACCGCGCTGTCGCCTCTGCTGGCCGTCATTGCGCTATTGGTGAAGCTCGAGTCTCCGGGGCCAGTCCTCTACTCCGCATTGCGGGCTGGCCGGAAGGCGCGGGCTTTCCGCTGCTGCAAGTTCCGCACCATGGTGCAAAACGCGGACACCTTGAAAGCGATCCTCCGGCAGAGCAACCAGCGCTCTGGACCCTTCTTCAAGATCGCGGATGACCCACGTATTACGCGGCTGGGGCGTCTCCTGCGCCGCTACAGCCTGGATGAACTGCCTCAGCTCTGGAATGTGCTGAAAGGGGAAATGAGTCTGGTGGGGCCCAGGCCTCATCCGCTCGATGATTTTGAAAGCTATGACATCGAGCACCTGGCGCGGCTCGACGTGCTTCCCGGAATTACGGGTCTTTGGCAGGTGACGGCCCGCCGCGATCCGTCGTTTCAACGCGGCATGGATCTGGACCGCGAGTATATCCAGACCTGGAGCCTGGGATCGGACATGCGCATCCTCTTGAAAACCGTGCTGGCCGTGGTGCGTGGGAGCGGCGACTGATGCTGGCCACCTCGGTACAAGCCGCGCGTCGTGGTGGAGTGGGAACAGCCGCCGCTGCGCGTGTCGCATCCCTGGTTGCGAGTCCGCTGCAAGTGGTGATGGCGTTTCCGACAGCGCTGTTTCTGCTGGCGTTGAGCGCGATGCTGCTGCGTCACCCTGACGTGCCCTTTTATCAGATCGATCGCGTGGCGTTCGCCCTTCTATCGCTTGCCGTGGTGGGGAGGGCCCTGTGCCTGCGCCAGCCATTGTTCGTCGAGCGAGCGACTTGGCCGATGCTCGGCTTGACGCTTCTGGCGCTCTTGAGTTTGGCGGGTCAGCCTTTCGACAACGAGGCTGCCAGCGTACTGGCAGCCAAGATCATCGTTCCCTTCACACTATTTCACCTGGCCGCTCTCGTATTCACCGAGGAGCGGCGCATTCGGCAGTTCGAGATCTTCACGCTAGCGATCCTGGCCTACCTGACATTCACTGCGATTGCCTTTCTGGCAGGCGCGAACTGGCTGATCTTTCCCCGCTTCATTCTCGATGAAAGCCTGGGCATTCACGCCGACCGGGCGCGCGGGCCCATGCTGCAGGCGGTGGCCAACGGTGTCTCTATCAACCTGCTGGGCCTGTTGGGTCTGCACGCTTGGCGCCGGGGCAGCCTGCGCGGCGCCAAAGCCCTCCTGCTCTTGGCCTCCGTGCCGCTCGCCATCCTGGCCACCATGACGCGGGCCGTCTGGTTGTCCTTTGCCGGAACGGTGCTCGTGCTGGTCTTTCGCTCCAAGAGTTGTGTGCGCGGGCGGCGCGTTCTTGTGGGACTGCTCCTGCTCGGGGGCGTCGCACTGATCGTCGTACTGGCTTCCAGCAAATTACGCGAAACCCTGAGCGATCGCTTCGAGGAGCGCGGCCCGGTCGACTACCGCGAAGCCGTCCTCGCTGGCAGCTGGCAGATGTTTCTCGAGCGCCCGCTGCTGGGCTGGGGCTTCCACCAAATGCCCGCCGAGTTGCCGCGCTTTGTCCGGGGCTACGACGAGAAGCTGCTGTATCCCCACAACACCTACATGGAATTGCTGGTGGAGCACGGCGTGGCGGGGCTGGCGCTCTACCTGTGGCTCATGTGGGAACTGTGGCGACTCCGGCGCGGAGCGATCCCGGACGGGGAAGAGAACGGTTTTCTCGATCGCCAGTTTCACCACCTGTGGCCCATTCTGCTGGGTGTCTATTGGCTGAACGCCGCGGTTGTCGTGATGAGCTATCAGTTCGTCAACGGACTGCTGTTCACCCTGGCGGGAATGCTCGCAGCTCAGCGTCGAAGAGCCGAATGCTCGCAAACAGGCTGACCCACATGTCGACCGTTGCCTATCTCGCGAATCAGTTTCCCTCCGCAGTCGAGCCCTACGTCGTGGACGAAATCGACGAGCTCCGTCGGCGCGGAGTCAACGTGGTCGCCGGAAGTGTCCGCCAGCCCGCAATGCAGGAGATCTTCGCCGTCGACAGCGCGCCCGAGATCACCCTGCTTCCCTGGCGCGGCCTGATAGTGCTGCAGGCGGCGTGGCTTTGCATCCGGCGATGGAGCCGGATCTCGGACTTGGTCCTGCGCGTGCTCTTCTGTGGCCGCGAATCGCCCTGGCAGCGAGCGAAGGCCCTTCTGCACACCTGGCTGGGAGCCGGCTACGCACTCCGCTTGCAAGAGCACGCAGTCGAACACATCCATGTGCACCACGGCTATTTCGGATCGTGGATTGCTATGGTCGCGGCCCGCCTGCTCGACGTGGGCTTCAGCCTGACCCTGCACGGCTCTGATCTGCTGCTGCATCCGTCGTATCTCGATGTAAAGCTGGCGAACTGTGTGTTCTGCCTCACGGTCTCGGAGTACAACCGGTGCCTTCTTTTCGAGCGCTATCCAACCCTTGATGCGAATAAGGTCGTGGTTTCGCGGCTGGGCGTGGAAGTTGACGAACGCGCTAACTTCTTTCCGGGCCGAACGCAGACCCGGTGCGCCACCTTCACGCTTTTGTCCGTGGGACGGCTCCACGTGGTGAAGGATCACGCGTTTCTGGTGAGGGCATGCGCCCAGCTGCAAGCCGCCGGTGTGGAGTTCGAATGTTCCATTGCCGGCGACGGCCCCGAGCGCCGCAACCTGGAAAGGCTGATTGCAAAATACAGCCTTGAGGACAGGGTGACCCTGCTGGGACACGTGCCGCGCGAGCAAATGAACTCGCTCTACGACCGCGCCGACGTCGTCGTCCTGACCAGCCGCAGCGAGGGCATTCCGCTGGTGCTGATGGAAGCCATGGCGCGCGGCAGGATCGTCCTCGCGCCGGCGATCACCGGCATCCCGGAGTTGGTCATCCCCGGCCAGACCGGCTTTCTGTATGAGCCCGGTTCGATGGGCGCCTTCGTGGCCCGCGTGCAATTCATCGCTTCCCTCATCGCGTCACCAGCTAGCCGCACCGAGCGTCCGGTTGGCACTTTGTCGCAGGCCGGCCATCCCGAGTGGGTGCGGCACGCTGCCCGGGTGCAGGTTCTTCACAACTTTAATCGCCGCAAGTCCCTGAAATCATTCGCCGACTTTTTCCTGCAGCGGATCGGCCCGCAGACCGAGAGTCCTCCCCATGAGAATTCTGTACTGCAACAAATACAACTACCCCTTCAGCGGCACGGAGGTTTACCTGTTCGAGTTGATGAACCTGATGCGGTCGCAGGGCCACGAGGTCGCCCTGTTTTCGATGTCTGATCCGCGCGGCCAGCCCACCGCCTACGACCACAACTTTGTTCCGCACATTGACTTCAAGGCACAGGCAGGGTTCGGGCGCAGGGCGCGCCAGGCGGCGCATGCCATCTATTCGTTCCAGGCACGCAGGCGAATTCGGGCCATGATCCGCGAGTTTCAGCCCGATGTGGCGCACATTCGCAACATCTATCACCACTTGTCGCCTTCAATTCTGTGGGAACTCAAGGCCCAGCACGTACCCGTCCTCTATCACCTGAACGATTTCAAGCTGCTTTGCCCGAGTTACAACCTGGTTTCGCGCGGCGAACCGTGCGAGGCCTGCAAGGGAGGCACATTCTGGCATGCCTTGAAGCCCGCCTGTTATCCGGGAGTGAGCGCCCGCATCACCCTGGCCGCCGAGGCCTACGTTCATCGCTGGCTCGGTACCTACCGGAAGTGTGTGGACCTGTTCCTCGCGCCCAGCCATTTTGTGCGCGACAAGTTCGTCGAGCATGGATGGGACGGCGACAAATTCCAAGTCCTGCCGCATTTTCAAGACGTTCGTTTTCACGACGTTGACGAACTGCCGTGCCCGGCCCACGAGGCGCCCGTGCTCTACTTCGGCCGGCTGTCGGCCGAAAAGGGCGTCGACGACCTCCTGCGCGCCATGCAGAAGGTCCCGCAGATGCGGCTGATCGTCGCCGGCGATGGGCCGCAGCGCGAGTCCTTGCAAAACCTGGCTTCGTCTCTGGGCCTGGCCAACGTGGACTTCGTAGGACATGTTGACGCCGCCCGGCGGGACTCTCTGATTGCGCAGTCGCAATTCACCGTGCTGCCGACCCGCGCCTACGAAACGCTGGGCAAGACCATTCTCGAGTCGTATGCAGCCG
>DATNJE010000209.1:0-5124 GCA_035604095.1 Terriglobales bacterium | reverse complement strand
AGCACTCCTGCGGCGCTGGTAATCCGGGCGTTTCATGGCATTGAAGCAGTCCGAGGCGATCGTGCTGCGCAGCTATCCGCTGCGCGAGGCCGATCTGCTGGTCACGCTGTTCACGCGCGCGGAGGGCAAGCTGCGCGGGGTGGCCAAGGCGGCCAAGCGGTCGAAGAAGCGTTTCGGCGGCGCGCTCGAGCCGCTCACCTACGTGCGGCTCTACTGGGAAGAGCGCGAGCGGCAGGAGGTGGTGCGACTCGATTCCTGCGAAGTGCTGGATTCGCCGCTGGCCAACGAGGTGGATTATCCGCGGGCGGTGGCGCTGGGCTACATCGCCGAGGTGCTGGACGACGTGTTGCCCGACCGCGAGGCCAACGACGCCATGTTTCGCCTGGCGCTCTCGGTGCTCGGTCAATTGCGGGCCGGCGTTATCTGGATGCCGCTGACGTATTTCGACCTGTGGTCGGTGCGGCTGATGGGCTTGTTGCCCGAGCTGGGGGATTGCATCGAGTGCGGAACGGCGTTGAACGGGCATCGCGCGTGGTTCCATCCGCTGGCCGACGGCCTGATGTGCGCCGCGCACAAGCGGCTGGCGTCGTCGGAGATGTCGCGGGAATCGCGCACCATCGCGGCGGAGATGTTCCGCCGGCCGGTCGAAAGCTTTGCCGGCAATCCCTGGCCGCGCCAGCGTGCCGCCGACCTGCGCAAGTTCCTGGCGCAGCGCATCGAGCGCCACCTGGAGAAGAAGCTGGTGACCGCGGGGATGCTGGAGAAGATCGAGTAGCACTCAGCAATCAGCACTCAGCATTCAGCCGTTCCGAACTGAGCGCTGACTGCTGAGTGCTTCGAGGCCTGGGATTGACGCAACCACAGCACAAAACGCCGCCCACCTACCAGGACCTGATCCTGACGCTGGAGAAGTTCTGGGCTGACCGCGGCTGCGTCGTGCAGCAACCGCATGACCTGGAGGTCGGCGCCGGGACCAGCGCGCCGGAGACCTTCCTGCGCGTGCTGGGGCCGCAGCCGTACCACGTCGCGTACGTGCAGCCTTCGCGCCGTCCCGCCGACGGCCGCTATGGCGACAATCCCAACCGTCTCTACAAGCACATGCAGTTGCAGGTAATCCTCAAGCCGCCGCCGGCGACGGTGCAGGAGCTCTACCTGGAATCGCTCACCGCCATCGGCATCGACCTCCGCCAGCACGACATCAAGTTCGAGGAAGACAACTGGGAATCGCCCACGCTGGGCGCCTGGGGCATCGGCTGGCAGGTGATGCTCGACGGCCTGGAGATCACGCAGTTCACCTACTTCCAGCAGTGCGGGGGTGTGGATCTCGATCCCATCTGCGCCGAGCTGACCTACGGCCTGGAGCGTATCTGCGCCTTCCTGCAGGATGTGGACTCGGTGTACGACATCGTGTGGGCGCGCGATCCCGACACCGGCCGCGTGGTCACTTACGGCGACGTGCGCCACGCCGACGAGCTGCAGTTCTCGGTGTACAACTTCGAGCGCGCCAATGTGGACTACCTGTGGAAGCACTTCGACCTGTTCGAGGCCGAATGCCAGGAGCTGCTCGCGGCCTACCGCGCCATCAAGAAGGACGACAAGACATCCGCCGAGGCCGTCGCCCGCGAGAAGCGCCGCTTCCCGGTGCTCGCTGCCTACGACCTCTGCCTGAAGTGCTCGCACCTGTTCAACCTGCTGGATTCGCGCGGCGCCATCTCCGTGACCGAGCGTGTCGGCGTGATCGCGCGCGTGCGCAACCTGGCGGTTGGCGTTTCGAAGGCTTATCTCGACCAGCAGGGAACTGCCGCCGCGGAAGTTGCCGAGCGCAAGCAGCGGCAAGGAGCCGCCGACTGATGCCCGACTTTCTGCTCGAGATCGGACTGGAGGAAGTTCCGGCGCGAATGATCGACGCCGCGCAGGCGGAACTGGCGCGTCGCGTCGGCGAGGTCCTCGTGCGCGAGCGGCTCACTTCAGATTGCAAGCTCGAATCCTTCTCCACACCACGTCGGCTGGGGCTTTTGGCGCGCGGAATTGCCGCCTCGCAACCGGATGCAGATGAGCAGGTTCTTGGCCCATCATTAAAGATTTCATTTAAGGACGGACAGCCCACCCAGGCAGCCCAGGCTTTCGCCAAGAAAGTCGGGCTTCCGGTCGAAAAGCTGGAGAAGGTCACCATCCCCAAAGGCGAATACCTGGCCGCCAAGGTCACCAATCGCGGGCGTCCGGCGGGTGAGGTGCTCGCCGGCGCGCTGCCCAAAGAGATCGCCGCGCTGTACTGGCCGAAGAACATGTTCTGGCGCTCGAAGAACGAGCGTTTCGTGCGGCCGCTGCGCTGGCTCGTGGCGTTGCTCGATGAGAACGCGATTCCCATGGAGTTGTTCGGCATGCCGGCGCAGGCGGGCACGCGCGGCCATCGCATCCTCGGCAGCTCAACCACCATTCCGCGCGCCAGCGCCTACGAGCAGACGCTGCGTGAGGTGAAGGTGATCGCGAGCCGCAGCGAGCGCGAGCAGCGCATCCGCAAAGCGCTCGACGCCGCCACCCGCGCGGTCGCCGGCGCGCGCTGGCGCGAGGACGCCGAACTGCTCGACACGGTGGTTAATCTGACGGAGTGGCCCTCCGCCATCCTGGGCAACTTCGATCGCGAATTTCTCGAGCTGCCGGAAGAAGTGCTGGTCACGGTAATGCGCGACCACCAGAAATATTTCGCCGTCGAGGACGCAAGCGGCCGGCTCGCGCCGCACTTCCTGGCCGTGCTCAACACCGAAGGCGACCCGGCGGGCATCATCCGCCACGGCAACGAGCGGGTGCTGCGCGCCCGCTTCAACGACGCGCGCTTCTTCTGGCAGACCGACCAGAAGCGTCCTTTGCGGGAGCGCGTTCCCGACCTGAAGAAAGTGACCTTCCAGAAGGACCTGGGCAGCTATTACGACAAGAGCATGCGGATGCAGAAGCTAGCCAGCCTGATCTGCCAGAGCCTGGAGGATGCGGGCGTGAAGGTCCGCCCCGGCATCGTGCACAAAGCGGCGCTACTGGCCAAGACCGACCTGACCACCGAGCTGGTGAAGGAATTCACCGAGCTGCAAGGGATCGTCGGGGGGTTGTACGCGCGCGCGCAAAAGCTTGATCCCAACCTGAACGACGATCAGCGCGACGCCATCGCCGCCGTCATCTACGACCAGTACAGGCCGGAGTCCATGGAAGACCGTGTCCCGCGCACGGTTGAGGCCGCCGTGCTCTCCATTGCCGACAAAGCCGATTCCATTGCGGGAATGTTCGCCCTGGGACTGCAGCCCACCGGGTCGAAGGACCCATTTGCGCTTCGCCGCCAGGCCAACGGCATCGTTAAGACTATCGCCGAGCACAAGCTGCCGCTCAGCCTGCGCCACCTGTGGTCCGACGCGCTCATCGGCTATGAAGGTTCGGAGGCCAGGAAAGCGTTTTCAGCGGTGGCAGGACTGGACGAGGCGCTGGCCGGATTCTTCCGCGAGCGTATGGAACACTACCTGCGCGACGTGCTCGGCCTGGAGTACGACACCGTGAATGCTGTGCTGGCCGCCGGGGCCGATGACGTGGTGGACGCGGTGGCGCGCGCCCAGGCGGTTTCACAAGTCCGTCAGATGGAGGATTTCAAGCACATTTCCATCGCCTTTAAGCGGATAAACAACATCCTCCGGCAGGCTTATGCGGCGGGCAACGAAGAAGCGGGAGAGGTGGAAGACTCGCTGTTCACCGACCCTGCCGAGAAGGTGCTGGCTCAGGCGGCTCGGCCAACGGCCAGCCTCGTGGCCGACTTACGCCTGCAGAAGAATTACGGGGAAGCTCTGCGACAGATCGCCAGCTTGCGTCCGGCAATCGACACCTTTTTCGACAAAGTCATGGTCTTGGTAGATGACCCGAAGGTACGGGCCAATCGCCTTGCCCAGCTGGCGTTTCTGGAAAATGAATTTTCTCCAATTGCCGATTTTTCCGAGATCGTTACCGAAGGAAAAGGTTCATAATAGATAGTTTCCGTTTCCAGGCCAGATCCGCACTAATTCGCAATCCTAGAGAGGAACAATCCATGAGTACAGAAACACTACCCGCCCCCACCGCAATCAAAACCTCCGCTGCCCCCACCAAGTACGTCTACTTTTTCGGCGGCGGCAAAGCCGACGGCAACGGCAAAATGAAGGACGAGCTGGGCGGCAAGGGCGCCGGCCTGGCCGAGATGACCAACGCCAGCCTGCCCGTGCCGCCGGGCTTCACCATCCAGACCGACGCCTGCCGCGAATCCATGCGCGGCAAGATTTCGCCCGAGGTCGATCGCCAGATGCAAGAGGCGCTCACCCGCCTGGAGCAGCTCCAGAAGCAGAAGCTGGGCGCGGGCGAAAACCCTCTGCTGGTCAGCGTGCGCTCCGGCGCCAAGTTTTCCATGCCCGGCATGATGGACACCATCCTCAACCTCGGGCTGAACGACCAGTCGGTGGAAGCTCTGGCCAAGCGCAGCAAGAATCCGCGCTTCGCGTATGACTCCTATCGCCGGCTGATCCAGATGTTCGGCAACGTGGTGCTGGAGATCCCCAAGCCCGCCTTCGACGAAGTCTTCGATGGCGTCAAGAAGAGGAAGAAGGCGAAGCTGGACACCGACCTCGACGCCGCGGCGCTGAAGGAAGTGATTGCCGAGTACAAGAAGGTGGTCAAGAAGCACGCCAAGCGCGATTTTCCGCAGGAAGCACACGACCAGTTGGTGATGGCGCGCGACGCCGTCTTCCGCTCCTGGAACAACGATCGCGCCAAGCACTACCGCCGCATCAACAACATCTCCGACGACCTGGGCACTGCCGTCAACGTGCAGGCCATGGTTTACGGCAACCTGGGCGAGACCAGCGGCACCGGCGTGGGCTTCACCCGCAATCCCGCCACCGGCGCCAAGGAGTTCTACGGCGAGTTTCTGATGAACGCGCAGGGCGAAGATGTGGTCGCAGGCATCCGCACCCCGGTGCCGATCCTGGAACTGCAGCAGGTCATGCCCAAGGTGTATGACCAGCTCCGAGAGATCACCACGCGCCTGGAAAAACATTACCGCGACATGCAGGACTTTGAGTTCACCATCCAGGAAGGCAAGCTGTACATGCTGCAGACGCG
>DATNJE010000208.1:0-2141 GCA_035604095.1 Terriglobales bacterium | reverse complement strand
GCGCCGCCGCGGGCCTCCGGTCCGAAGCTCTGGGTCATGGTGGCGAAGCCGCCCTCGAAGACGCTGGCCGCTTTGCCGATGACGATGGCCGACAGGATGACTCCCTGGCCGCCGAATCCTGCGAGTCGAATCTCGGTTAGCTGCTGCATGCGCATTCTCCCGTCTCCACGTATTCGTCGCCCAAACTCTCCTGGAACTGGTGGACCATCAGCGAACGATAGTCGGGGCGGTCGCGGTCGATGAACTTGCCCACCGCGATCTCGCCGGTCTTGGTGAGTCCGACTTCGCCGGTGGGCGCGCCGTTCCGCACCTTGCTGGCCGCCTTGTAGTACTTCATGGCGTCGAGGCCGTCGCCCATCTTGTTGCGCCGCTGGTAGAGCGTGGGGCAGGGCGAGATGATCTCGATGAAGCTGAAGCCCTTCTTCTTGAAGGCTTCCTGCATGGAGCGCGCCACCTGGCGGACGTGGAAGGTGGTCCAGCGGGCCACGTACACCGCGCCCGCCGCGTCTACCAGGTGCGGCAGGTTGAAGCCCGGCTCAAACGTCCCGTAAGGATTGGTGGAAGTGGTGGACTCCGCCGGCGTCGTCGGCGCGGTCTGGCCGCCGGTCATGCCGTAAATCAGGTTGTTGACGCAGATCACTTTCAGGTCGATGTTGCGGCGCGCGGCGTGGATCAGGTGATTGCCGCCGATGGCCGACAGGTCGCCATCGCCCGCGTACACCACCACCGTCAGGCTGGGATTCGCCAGCTTCAGCCCGGTGGCAAAGGGGATGGCGCGTCCGTGGGTGGTGTGGAACGAATCCATCTCGAGATAGCCGGCCACGCGCCCGGTGCAGCCGATGCCCGAGACCACCACCAGCTTGTCCAGGTCAGCCTTGGAATCGATGAGGGCGCGGGTGAAGCAGTTGACCGTGGTCCCGATGCCGCAACCCGGACACCAGATATGAGGCATGCGGTCGCTGCGCAGGAAGGGCTCGACCGGGTTGGTGCACTCGGCGCATTCGTAATCGACTTCTTCATTCATCGCACTGCCTCCTGGATGGCTTTCAGGATGTCCTCGGGCCGGTGGACGCCGCCCCCGGCATGCGGCACCAGAACGGTCTTGACGCCGGCCGCGGCGCGCTCCACCTCGCGCGAAATCTGGCCCAGGTTGAGCTCGGGTACGACGAACGCCTTGGCGCGTTTCGCCAGCTTCTTGATGAGCGCGTCGGGGAAGGGCCACACGATCTTCAGCCGAAGCTTACCGACCTTCAGGCCCTTGGCGCGGGCCGCGTCGATGCCGCGCTGCGCCACGCGGGAGGTGATCCCGTAAGAGACCACCACCACGTCGGCATCGGCCGTGTTGTCCTCTTCGACCAGTACAAGATCGTCGGCGGCCTTGCGAATCTTGTCCTGCAGACGCCCTACCAGCTTCTGCTGCGCAGCCACCGTCATCGCCGGATAGCCGCGCTCATCGTGGGTCAGGCCGGTGACGTGGAACTTATAGCCTTCGCCGGCATGCGCCATCTCCGGAACCAGGCTGCCGTCCCCGTTGCACTCGTACGGCTTGTAGGTCCCGAGAGCCTTGTGGGTCTTGTGGCGCGGCTCGACTTCGATCTGGTTGGCCGGCGGGATGATGACTTTCTCGGTCATGTGGCCGACGCACTCGTCCATCATAAACATCACCGGCACACGATATTTTTCCGAAAGATTGAAGGCGGTGATGGCGAGGTCGAAGCACTCCTGCGGCGAGTTGGGACACAGCGCGATGACCTCGTAGTCGCCGTGCGAGCCCCAGCGCGCCTGCATCATGTCGGATTGCGCCGGCAGCGTGGGCAGCCCGGTGGAGGGCCCGCCGCGCTGCACGTCCACGAACACACACGGAGTCTCGGTCATGATGGCGTAGCCGATGTGCTCCATCATCAGCGAGAAGCCCGGGCCGCTGGTAACGGTGAATGCCTTGGCGCCGCCCCAGACCGCGCCTTGAATGGCAATCGACGACGCCAGCTCGTCTTCCATCTGGATGAATGTGCCGCCCACTTTGGGAACGCGCGCGGCGAAGCGCTCCACCACTTCCGTCGAGGGCGGCGACGCCCGCGTAGTCCTTGCGCAGGCCGGAGACGGAGAGGATTTTCTCCACGGCCTCAGCGCCCCAGCCCGAA
>DATNJE010000207.1:0-6922 GCA_035604095.1 Terriglobales bacterium | reverse complement strand
CGCTTCAAGGTCGGCGACCAGGGCGAGACCATCGCTCTCAGCAAGCCTGCCGAGGCGAAGGAATAGTCTGCTTCTTGCCTCTCGCTTTCAAACGCGTCCTGCTGAAGCTCTCCGGTGAGGCCCTCGCCGCCGGGCAGGGCTTTGGCGTGGACGTGACCCGCATCCACCAGGTCGCCGCCGAGCTGCAGGACGTGCATTCCCTAGGCGTCGAGATGGCCATCGTGGTGGGCGGCGGCAACTTTTTCCGCGGCGTCGCCGAGCAGGCCCGCGACATGGACCGCGTCGCCGCCGACCACATGGGCATGCTGGCCACGGTCATCAACGCCATCGCGCTCCAGGACGCGCTCGAAAAGCGTAGCGTTTTCACCCGCGTCATGACGGCGATCGAGATGAACCAGGTCGCGGAGCCGTTCATCCGCCGCCGCGCCATCCGCCACCTGGAAAAGGGCCGCATCGTCATCTTCGCCGCCGGCACCGGCAGCCCGTACTTCTCCACCGATACGGCCGCTTCGCTGCGCGCCATGGAGATCAAGGCCGATGCCATCCTGAAGGCCACCAAGGTGGACGGCGTGTATGACGCCGATCCCGTGCTGGTCAAGGACGCCAAGATGTTCGACCGCATCTCCTACATGGACGTCCTCCAGCAGGGACTCAAGGTGATGGATTCCACCGCCATCAGCCTGTGCAAGGACAATAACCTGCCGATCGTGGTCTTCAACCTGAACCGGCCCGGCAACATTCGGCGAGTCGTCACCGGCGAGAAGATTGGATCGCTCGTCACCGCCTAATGGTCGTAGTCGCGAGTCGAGAGTCGCGAGCACGTCGCTTGCGACTCACGACTTACGACCCGCGACTCCACACGCTTGCTATAATTCCCGGTTCTCGATCCCTGGCCGCTGGCGCTTGCCCGTGGCCACTTTGACCAGGCGGACTCGATGCCTCAACCCAGCATGGCGAGCAATCCCGCACTGAAGGAAACCTTCGCGCAGCTCCGTACGCGGATGGAGAAGGCGGTGGAAGACTTCCGCAAAGAGCTGGCAGCCCTCCGCACCGGCCGGGCCTCGGTGCACATGCTCGATTCCGTGAATGTGGACTACTACGGCACCGCGATGCCGCTCAACCAGATCGCGCAGGTGCACGCGCCCGAAGCCCAGCTCATCACCGTGCAGCCCTTCGATCCCAGCTCGCTGGGCGCCATCGAGAAGGCCATCCGCTCCGCCGACCTGGGTCTGAATCCCATGAACGACGGCAAGCTCATCCGCGTGCCGGTGCCGCCGCTGACCGAAGAGCGCCGCCGCGACCTGGTCAAGCGCCTGCACAAAGTGCTGGAGGACCATCGCACCGCCATCCGCAACATCCGCCGCGACGGCAACGAGCTCATCAAGAAGACACTCAAGGACAAGAAGATCACCGAGGACGACGAGCGCCGCTCCTACGACGAGATCCAGAAGCTCACCGACGACGAGATCAAGAAGATGGAAGACATGGGCAAGGCCAAGGAGAAGGAGATCCTGGAGATTAAATAGCCGCGCTCAACGAGCCCCAGAGCGCCCGTCAGCTACTTCAATCCTGCGACGGTAACATCTTCAGCTCGGATACGGGTGGCGCGCTTGATCTCGCGGCTCAGGTCAGGATAGTCGTTGGACTTCTTGCCATCGCCCGCGAGTGCGGAACTGGCGGCCAGGGTGAAGCGCAATGCGTCTGCGGGAGTGTCGAAGTAGAGAATAACCTGCGTCGTTGCCATGCTCATGCCCCAGTCTTGACCCTGTTGCCATAATCATAGCGGCTGAGTTGCGCGCCTCAGAGTCCCCAACTTGATACCTGGTCGTGGTGCCGCCCCCGGGCTTGTGCTCAACTCCGCTCCGGCGCCCAGGCCCAGCCTCGGCTATTACCTTTCTGCCCTTCGGGCCTGCGACAAATGGGTGGTAAGCTACGTCTCTACAATTTCAGAATGTCGGGGGATTGCTGCAATGCCAGACCGTCTTTCCGTCCTCGTCACCGGAGCCACAGGAAACCAGGGTGGCGCGCTGGCGCGATTGCTGCTGAGCCGGGGCCACCGGGTGCGCGGCTTGACTCGTAAGCCCGAATCGGTGGCGGCCCGGAAACTCCAAGCGCTGGGGGCGGAGATCGCCACCGGCGACATGGACGACCGGGGCTCCCTGGCCCACGCCGCCAGCGGCATGGATGCCTTCTTCTGCGTATCCACCCCATTCGACTCCGGGGGGCCGGCGACCGAGGTGCGCCAGGGCATCAACATGGCCGATGCCGCGAAATTCTCCGGCGTGAAACACCTGGTCTATATGTCCGTCCCCAAGGCGGACACGCATACCGGGATCCCGCACTTCGAGAGCAAGGCGCAGGTGGAACGCCATATCCAGTCGCTCGCCATCCCGTGGACGGTCATCGGCCCGACGATGTTCATGGAAAATTTTCTTGGGCCTTATTTTCATCCCGAGCTGCTGGAAGGCCGCTTTGCCATAGCGATCTCGCCCGCCTGCAAACTCCAGTTGGTGTGCCTGGACGATATCGCTGCGTTCGCCGCCCTGGTGCTGGAGCAGCGGGAGCGGTTCCTGGGACGGCGGATCGATATCGCCTCCGACGAGCGCACGCCGCCCGAGATTGCCGACATTCTGGCGCGCGCTGCGGGGCGGCAAGTCAGGTACCAGCGCACTCCCCTCGAGCAAGTGCGGGCCTGGAGCAAGGATATGGCGCTCATGTTCGAATGGTTCGACCGCACGGGCACGGGGATCGACATCGCCAGATTGCATCGCGAATACCCCGAGGTGGCATGGCACGATCTGCGGCAGTGGGCCGAGGCGCAATCGTGGGACGTGCTGACCCACGGCGCGGCGAGCTAGAGGAGTACCAAGTACCAAGTACCAAGTACCAAGTACCAAGAAAGCTATCTCATAAATGCTGTTGAAGCCGTACTTTTCCCACAGCCGTGCCGCCCCAGGGGGTCGAGCTTTGCTGAACTCGGTACTTGGTACTTGGTACTTGGTACTTGGTACTCCGTACTCAGCACTCGGTATAATCGACACCTGTGAAGCGCGTGGTCCATGCCGCCTGTCCCCACGATTGTCCTGACGCCTGTGGTGTGCTAATCACGGTGGAAGATGGCCGTGCGACGAAGATCCAGGGCGACCCCGCACATCCGGTGACGCGCGGATTTCTGTGCGCCAAGGTGGCCAAGTATCTCGATCGGGTGTACTCGCCCGACCGGGTGCTCTACCCGGCCCGCCGCGTGGGCGGCAAAGGTCCGGGCGCGCGCTGGGAGCGCATCTCCTGGGACGCGGCTCTCGATGAAATTTGCGAGCGTTTCCGTGGCATCAGCCAGCAGTTCGGGAGCGAGGCCATCCTGCCGTACTCCTACGGCGGCACGCTGGGGGTGTTGCACGGCGGCAGCATGGACCGTTGCTTCTTCCACCGGCTGGGAGCGTCGCAGCTCGCCCGCAACATCTGCTCGAAGACCGGCGAGGTAAGCCTGATCTCGGTCTTGGGACGCAAGCTGGGCACCGAGCCGGAGCAGTTCGCGCATTCCCGTTACATCATTGCCTGGGGCGCCAACATCCACGGCAACAACGTCCACCTGTGGCCGTTCATCGAGGAAGCGCGGCACCAGGGCGCGAAGCTGGTCGTCATCGATCCGTACAAGACTCGCACCGCCCGCTGCGCCGACTGGTATCTACCCATCCATCCCGGCACCGACGTGGCGCTGGCGCTGGGCATGATGCATGTCATCATCCGCGAGAACCTCTACGATGCCGACTATGTTGCGCGCTATACGCTGGGCTTCGACCAGCTCCGGAATCGGGCCACACAGTATCCGCCCGAGCGGGTGGCCGCGATCACCGGCATCTCCGGCGAGGACGTCGTCCGGCTGGCGCGCGAATATGCCACTCTGCGTCCGGCGGCCATCCGCATGAACTATGGCGTGCAGCGCTCGGAAAACGGCGGGATGGCGGTGCGCGCCATCGCCATGCTGCCTTGCCTGATCGGCTCGTGGAAGGAGGTGGGCGGCGGGTTGCAGCTCTCCACTAGCGGCGCCTATCCGCTTCGGCGTGACCGCATCGAGCGTCCCGACCTGATGCAGGTCGCGCTCGGCCGGCCGGCGCGGACCATCAACATGGTCGAGATCGGGCACGCGCTCACCGAACTGGCCGATCCTCCGGTCAAGGCAGTTTTCGTTTACAACTCCAATCCGGTGGCCGTGGCTCCCGATCACAACCGCGTGGCGCAAGGTTTTGCACGCGAGGATCTGTTCACCGTGGTGCACGAGCAGTTCGCGACCGATACCACCGACTACGCCGACATCCTGCTGCCCGCCCCCACATTCTTCGAGGAGAAGGATCTGCAGACCGCCTACGGCCATTACTATCTTCAAATCTCCCAGCAGGCGATCGAGCCGCTGGGCGAATGCCGCTCCAACTTCCAGCTCTTCTCCGACCTGGCCGCGCGCATGGGATTCACCGAGGATTGCTTCCGGGCAACGCTGGACCAGGCCATCGACTCCGTCCTCGACCCCTCGCACCCGTGGCTGGCCGGCATTGACCGCCCGCGACTCGAACGCGAGGGCCACGTTAGGCTGAACTTCCACCACGGAGACACGGAGGCGCAGAGTGGAACGCAGCCCACTCCGTTCCTGCCCTTCGAACAGGGTGGTTTTCCGACGCCGTCGGGCAAGGCGGAGTTCTACAGCGAATCTCTGGCGGGCCAGGGATTGGACCCTGTTCTAGCCTTCGTTCCGCCGACCGAATCGCGCCACACTCCACAGGCTCGCACCTATCCGCTGGAGTTGCTGGCCCGCAAGGCGGACAATTTCCTCAATTCGACTTTCACGAATCTTCCAGCTATACAGCGGATGGAAGATCGCCACCTGCTGGAGATAACAGCGGTGGACGCCGAGCCGCGCGGCATTCGCGACGGCGACCGGGTCCGAGTGTTCAACGGCCGCGGCGAGATTGAGCTGACGGCCCGGGTGAACGGTGCCGTGCCGCCGGGCGTGGTGGCCGCCCGGCTGGACTGGGCCAAACTCTCGCCGCAGGGCCGGAACATCAACGTCCTCACCTCGGATCGGCTCACCGACATGGGCGCCGGCGCCACTTTCTACTCGGTGCTGGTGGAAGTTGAGGCGGTGAGCGGGCGTGAGCGACCCTGAGCGCGGCGAAGGGGAGCGGGAGCCCGCTGCCGAAATCCCGAACGCAGCGAGGGATCTCGAAGGTTGGTAGCGCCACGGAGTCATGCGTTCACCCCTCCACCCGCCGAGTCGATTGCATGGGAAGCACTTAGTGCACGTCAGCGGCGTCGCCAGCGCCCCGTACTTTGGCGCGAATGGCCCGGCTACCGTATAATTTCGGTTTTCCCGTATTCCAGACTGAGGGTGGAATATTTCTGCGTTTCTTGAGGCTTCCTCACCGGTTCGTGCTGACCAGACTTCCCGGTTTGTCCGGCTTGCTGCCCTGGTGCTAGCGGTGTTGTTCCTCTGCTCTGGGGTGATGGTGGGCTCACAGCAGGAGCTGATCCAGGAAATCCGAATCTACGGCAACCGCCGCATCCCGGCGGACACCATCCGCTCCAAAATTTTCACCCATGCCGGTGACGTTTACGACCAGGCTGCTCTGGAGCGCGATTTCAACTCGCTGTGGAACGCCGGCTACTTCGAGGACATCCGTTTCGAGAGAGAGCAGGGGCCCAAGGGCTGGATCATCAACATCTACGTCAAGGAGAGACCGACCATCCGGGAGATCAACTACCTGGGTTTGAGCTCGGTAAGCACCAGCGATGTGCTCGACCGCTTCAAGGAGCGCAAGGTTGGGCTGACGGTCGAGAACCAGTACGACCCCACCAAAATCAAGAAGGCCGAGGTCACGCTCAAGGATCTGCTGGCGGAGCACGGCCGCCAGTTCGCCACTGTCCGCACCGAGGTGCGGACGATCCCGCCGGCGGCGGTGGGCGTCACGTTCGTCATCAAGGAGGGCCCCAAGGTCAAGGTCGGCAGGATCAAGTTCGAGGGGAACAAGACCGTCAGCAGCCGCTACCTGCGCTCCGCGATGAAGAACCTGAAGCCTATCGGGATCCCGCGCTCGATCATTCTGGAGAACCTGTTCTCGCGCACCTACGACGCCACCAAGCTGAGTGAAGACGCCGAACGCGTCCGCGACGCGCTGCAGCAAAAAGGCTACTTCAAAGCCCTGGTGCAGGACCCCAAGACCAGCATCCACGACAGTCACGGCATCCATCTGCCGCTGATCAAGAAGGGCGGGGGCAAGTCGGTGGACATCACTCTGCCCATTGAGGAGGGCGACCGCTATCGCTTGAAAGAGGTGAAGTTCACTGGTAACAAGGCCATCACTAACATACAGATCCTACGCGCCCAGATTCCCATGAAGGATGGCGACATCTTCGATACCGAGTTAATGCGCAAAGGCATTAAGAACCTGCGTGACGCCTATGGCGCGGCTGGCTACATCAACTTCACGCCCGTTCCGGACACCGAGATCGACGAGGAGCACAAAACGGTGACGGTGAAGTTCGATCTCGACGAGGGCAAGCAGTTCTCTGTCCGGCGCATCGAGTTCCAGGGCAACACCACCACCCGCGACAAGGTCATTCGCCGCGAATTGGCGCTGCAGGAAGGCCAGGTATATAACGCCAAGCTTTGGGAATTCAGCCTGCTGCGCCTGAACCAGCTCGGCTACTTCGAGCCGCTCAAGCCCGAGCAGGACTCGGACACCAAGCAGAACCCCCAAGAAGGCACCGTCGATATCACCCTTAAGGTCAAGGAAAAGGGGAAGAACTCGATCGGGCTCACCGGCGGCGTCAGCGGCCTGGCCGGATCGTTCGTCGGCATCAACTACCAGACCAACAACTTCCTGGGCCTGGGCGAAACGCTGACGGTCTCGGCCAACATCGGCAACCTGGA
>DATNJE010000206.1:0-2453 GCA_035604095.1 Terriglobales bacterium | reverse complement strand
CGCCCTGCCCATCCTCGCCTCCGCCGAGACCATCATCAACGACTCCCGCGGCAAGATCGACATCGTCATGAACAACCTGGTGGCCACCACCGGCACGCTCAAGACGCAGATGGATCGCCTGGACGCCACGGTGAACGACATTGTGGACCGCACCCGGCTGCAGGTGATCCGCGCCGACGACATCGTTACCCGCACCCTCGACCGGGTGGAGGAAACCAGCGAACTGGTGCAGCACACCGTGGTTTCGCCGGTGCGCCAGATCTCCGGCATCGTGCAGGGGCTGAGCGTGGGCATCTCAGCGTTCCTCAGCCAGACCCGCACCAGCCGCCGCCGGCGCTCCTCCAACGCTGCGCGCGTCACCCAGGATGAGGAATTGTTTATTTAACGACGGCGGACTCCGGCGCTATTCCGGCTTCGCCAGTTCCCGGGCGCACTGCGCAGCCTGACCACGGCCTTGATCAAGGTCACACGCAGCTTCCGTTCTTCCAACTCCATGATCCCATCGATGGTGCAGCCGGCGGGCGTGGTGACGGGAGAGGGCACAATTTGCAGAGCGCGGCATACTGTGCCTCTCCGAACCTCAGGAGTCCATACTGGCTTATTGCTCGGCATGCCTCCCTTTAACACCCACGCCGCCTTCGCAAGAGTTGAATCCCAATTTCACAATGAGTTTCGGCTTGCACGTTTTCCGAGATGTCGAGACTCGAATGTGGCCGTAAGCTGTCGTAAAGCCTGGAGCGGAGCCACGTAGCAGGTAATCGCCTTTCGGAAGGGGACCGAAGGAGAATCGTCCTTGTTGGTCTGACGTAGTCCTGTAGGTCGCAGAGTTAGTTTCGCTGGTCAGGGTCAACTCGGCTCCGGGCAGGTGCTCACCCGCTATATTGATAACTCCCCCACAAACGCCGGGGACAGACGCACGTCCTGGCTCAACGCACGTATTTGCATGGGCTATTGCTACCAAATGCGACAATACGAGGCTTGCTACTAAGGAACGCAAATGTTTGGGCATCACTCCAACCCCGAGTAGAGATGCGGCATGCTGCATTCCTACTGACTGTTATTCCGGGTTCGCCAGTTCCCGGGCGCGCTGCGCAGCCTTGACCACGGCCTTGATCAACGTCACACGCAGCTTCCCTTCTTCTAACTCCAGGATCCCATCGATGGTGCAGCCGGCGGGCGTGGTGACGGCGTCCTTGAGCAGCGCGGGATGGTGTCCGGTGTCGAGGACCACTTTGGCCGCGCCCAGCGCGGTCTGGGCGGCGAGCAACGTCGCCGTCTCGCGCGGCAGCCCCAGCTTCACCCCGGCTTCGGCCAGCGACTCCAGAATGATGTAGATAAACGCCGGCCCGCTGGCGGAGAGGCCGGTGACGGCGTCCATGTGCTTCTCGTCCACCACCACGGTCTTGCCGACGCTCTGGAACAGAGCGCCGGCGGTTTCGAGGTGCTTGGCGCCGGCATAGCGGCCCTTGCATAGCGCGGTCATGCCTTCGCCCACGACGCTGGGGGTGTTGGGCATGGCGCGCACCACCGGAACGTCAGAATCAAAAACCTTTTCGATGCTGCTGGTGGGGACGGAGGCGGCCACCGAGATCACCAGCTTGTGGGGATCGACCACCGCCCGAATCTCGGCCGCGACCTCGGCCACCACCAGCGGCTTCACCGCGATGATGATGACGTCCGCCTGGCGCGCGGCGGCCACGTTGTCGGTGGTAACGGCAAGCTTCCACTCGCGGCTGAGCGCGCGGGCGCGCTCGGCGTGCTGCACCGTCGCGGTCACGTAGTCGCGCGTGATCAGGTGACGCTTGATGAAGCCTTGCAACAGGATCCCGCCGATCTTCCCTGCTCCCAGCACTGCCACTCGTGTTCGGGAAAGAGTTTGCGCCATCGTGCCTCCCGTCTCAAATTCATACACGCTCGTAATAAGAGCGGTTACCTGCGGCACGATAGAGAATGCCGGCGGATTTTTCCAGCCCAAATCGGCATCCGCAGCGGCGAGTGCTAAAAGAAAACAAGCTTTTGCCCCGAGTTGTGAAACACATTGCACACGGAGAGCCTCGGCCCACACAGTAAGTGGCCTTGGCTCAGTGACTTAGGGATGGGACAAATTGGCACAGTAGCTGCTCAATTCAAGAGCGCAGGCAAACAGCACCTCTCTCCCGAATTGGGGTCCTATGGCACAGAGTGTAACGCGGTGGATGGCTTCCGACACAATCGATGACGGCCGAACCGAGTACGGGCCGTTCGCCAGTTCCCTGGAGGCTGAGATCGTGTCCCGCCGGGCGGGCTTTCCTTTCCTGCTCAAGTACGACGTACAACTGGGGGAACAGGACGAGGTGCAGGACGCGCGCCTGGTGATCATCGAGCTGCCGGGCGTGGCGCGCCGCAACGACCTGCTGTACACCCGCTGCGCCACCTGCGGGGAATCCGGCAGCCACTCCAAGATCCGCCAGGCC
>DATNJE010000205.1:0-11298 GCA_035604095.1 Terriglobales bacterium | reverse complement strand
AAAACAGCTGCAACATCTGGCTGAAAATGCTGGATACTCGTATCACGGCGGCGGTGGTCCTCCTTGCGGTCACGTCTCTCAACGCAACCGTAACAGAGCTCTACCGCCGCTGTTCAAAAGCTAATTTGGACAAGAGTGGGTGCTCCTGAAATTCCACGGGAAGATAATCGGTGATCACGTGGTCTTTTTGCAAAAGAATCTCTGGGACCGGCGTAACCAGGTCTGTTTCCATGCGCATCACTTGATAGGTGTCAGCCGTGACCCAGGCACGTCCTTTCAGCTTTACGAGAAACCAACCCCTGGGGGTTTTATAGGCGCGAAAGTGCGAAGGACGGTCCGGACGCTCCGCGAAACGCAGTTGCCAGGCAGGCTGGCCTCGTAGACTTCCCAGTCCTTCGCAGGCAACGGTAAAGTCGCCCATGACACTAGGATGAAAGATCAAGGCGTGGGCAGCCGTGCCCCTGGTTGCCATACTGGCCGGAAAAGACTGTGACGTGCTACCGTTTCTGTACTCTTCAATCTCGAACGATCCCGCTCGACTCTTACGAATTTCAGCGACATAGGTGAAGATAGCGGATGCTCGGGCGTGTCGATTTCCGTACTTGTCCACTTCCACGTGCTCGATCCGCTCAGTGGCACTAAACTCTTGGAGGTTGTCCATGAGTTCCCTTGCGCGTGCGCTGACTCCGCTTAGGACATCGTGTACGGGACAGGAAACTCCGGGCCGGACAGGCGGGGGAAGCTGGTCAATATCGGGCGGCGCCCAGCCTTGCGCAAAGTCCAGCACCGGCAGCTTGGGATTCCCGGCAGTCCCGATAATTTCTGCCCAATTGGTCAATTTTTCCCACGGGACCTCAGCCGGGGGAGCCGCAAGCTCGGTTGGCGGAGCATCCTTCGTCAAGGGCGTGGCTAAGGTCGAGAGGCGCTCTAATTCGGCCAAGCGCTCGCGCACCTTTTCAGCATTGGATGCCTGCGGAACGACCGTCAAGTAGAGTCTGAGTTGGTCGGCTGCCGCGGCATAGGCCAGCTTCGTTGCCAGGATGCTGCCCAGCAGCAGGTTCACCTGAGGCAGCGTGTGTCGCACATCCAGCTTCTCTGCCGTGCGGGCGCTGTTTTCCGCTTTATCCAGTTTTCCAAGCTGAAAATTGGCCACTGCATTGTAGTAATAAGCCACGGGAAAGTCCCTGCTGTTCAACTGCACACCGCGAGAGCTGAATTCCTGGGCGTCAGTCCACTTGAACTGGTGCACGGCCACTGACGCCAGACCGACGTAGGCGGCGGCGAAGTTGTCATCCGCCTCCCGTGCCTTGAGGAACGCTTCGCGTGCTTCTTCGAGATGGTTCTGCTGTTCGCGCAACCAGCCCAGATCACTCCAGGCGTCAGCATACCGCGGATATAATTTGACAGCCTGTTCGAGGTCCGCTTGGGCATCGGTGAACTTGCTTTTCTGCAGGTGGGCCGAAGCTCTTTGGTAGGCTTTCCTGGCGGCCTTGGGTGCATTCATGCTGGTGGCGCTTTGGCTCGTCTTCTGCGTTTCCACGCTGAGTAGCACCATCGTGCCCACATGCACGAACGTCTCCGCTCCGGTAGTTTGAATCATCACTGATGTGGAGCGGAATCCTGCCAGGGACCCGCGAAGATCACAGGCCCCCAGGGTCGACAGTGCACTCGGTGGGAAAATTACATTTCCCGAACCCGGCTGCTGCAGGCGAATCCCGCTGCCGCTGAAAGGCGCCACGCTCCCGTTGGAAGCGGCGCGACCATTCTCGCTGGCGTCTGGCATTGTCGGCAGGATCTCAGTTAGCTGGAAGTTGAAGAAGCCCTTCGCATCCGTGTACCCCACACGCACCACCGAGGGGCCGCACACCCGTTCGATGCCGACGGGCTGAGGTGGCGGCGAACCGTCGGCCATCACGACGTTCCCCGTGAGGACGATATTTTGGCTGGTGTCGGTAGTCCCCCCTCCGCCGGTCTGCGCCGCCAGCGATTGGAAGCCTAGCGCGAGGACAAGTACCGCCCGCACAATGCGGCGCATTTCTGTCAGATGTGCCATGGCTCTCTTACTTACTCAGATACTTCCAGGGGGAGGTGTCTTCCCGCACAGGCCCCCATCGGGAAGGTAGAGTCTACGACGTTGAGGAGACCTCCGCAATGCACAAATCTAGACTTTTCTCCAGACAACTCCTCATCGATGCTTGTTCTACAGGCTAGCGGTTGAGCTTGCGTCCCACAACCGCCAGCGTCGGCTGGTGGAAGAACCACTGGCCGTCCTCAAGGTGAGGACGCGTGCCGCTCAGGTCTTCGCGGCCATCGCGCTCGATCATGGCGCGGACCTCGGCGGCTCGGTCAGGCAGGGTCTGGCTGTTAGCGAGCCAGCGCTCCAGATTCTGCACGAGTTCTCCTGAGTAGAGCCGCTCGAGTTCGAGGCCGGCGGCGGTGAACAGCGCGAGCAGTTCGGACGGCGCGAGCGCGCGGGTGTGGGAAGGATCGCGCAGGCGCTCGAATCGGTTCTGATAGTCGCCGCGCGCGCGGTGCTCGCTCGACACCAGGTCTTCGACGGCGACTTTGCCCTGCGGGCGGCAGACACGCGCCATCTCGCGCAGCACACGTCCCGGCTCTTCGAAGTGGTGGAGGGCGAAACGGCAGACGACCACGTCGAATTCTGCGTCGGCGAAGGGCAAACGGTCGGCATCGCCGCGTTGGAAGCGGACGTTTGCGAGTCCGCGCTCGCGCCGATTTTTCTCGGCGATTGTGAGCGGAGCGTCGGTGAGGTCCAGCCCGACAGCCTCGCGGCAACGCGCGGCAAAGGCCAGCGCCAGGAACCCGGGACCGCAAGCAACTTCGAGCACGCGCGATTGGGGCGGGGGGTCAACGGCTTCGACCAGCCGCGCGATGCGGGAGGGGTCCGCCACCGTCGGCGTGACTGCGTACACATCGGCTTGCCGCGTGAACGATTCCTGCACCACGGCTTTGTGCGGCGAGTCCGGCATTCCGGTTCGTATATCAGAAGTGCGGCGGGGATGCCAAACGGGTTGCCGGCTTCCGGCTACAAAAACTCATAGGCGGAAGCGGAGACACTTATAGAAAGCTGTAGACGGCCAGCGTCGGCCAATCGTAACCGCAATGTAATCAGCGTGGCGATGTGGCTCACGAGTTGCTCCATGAATCGTGCGCCCTGTAACGGAGCACTTTTGAAGTAGGGGGGAGGGTTCCGGAGGCAGGCCGCAGTGAGCCTAACCCGGCTCGACGAATCAAGGTGAAAGTTCCCTTGTGGGCGTCCTGGCGACGCCCTTTTTTCTGCTAAATTTCTTGACATCTTTTCCCCGGTCGATTTCATCTGTGAGCGAGAGGGTTTCTCTCGCCCCCGCCTTCCGCAACCGGGATGTGGAAATAAGGTTTCCTTTTGCATTTGCACGGGCGCGGTAACGTGGTAGCATCGTGGCTGTCTTCCAAACGGCCACACCTTCCCGTGCTGGCAATCCGCGCAGAAGTTCCAGGGCGCTGAACGAGCGAGAGTGGTTTTCGATTGTCCCTGAAAACGGGGCTTCCCATCACGCCAGGAGCGTGAGGGAGCGTGATTCGCATCGGGTTCTCCCAACGCGCTGCAGTTGCGCCATCCGGGCGAGTGCACATCTCAGCGTGGACTGAAACCAGGAAGGCAGTAAGCAGGCCGCGCACTGCGGCCGCACGAGGAACATGAACAAACCAAACTTTCCCCGAGGGGGAGGACGCCGCCGCCGGCGCAAGCACGGCACCGGAGCCAATCCGGGACAGCCCGGCAGCCGCTCCGGGCGGAGCCGCGGGCGAGGCGCTGCCTTCGTCGGTCCCATGGACCACAGCTATCGCAACAACCAGCAGGGCGGAGGCAATGGGCAGGGCGGCGGTGGCAGCAATCGCTTCCGTCCCGGGCCGATGACCAGCGGCAGCACGGGATTCTTCCAGCATGCCGAGGTCGAGCCGTTGCCGGTGCGCGAGGATGCCGGCACCCGCATCTTCGCCTTCATCGACGACCTCTTCTTCCGCACCAAGGTCCAGGAGACGGCGCGCAAGCTCAACGTGAAAGTGGAGTTCGTCAAGACCGAGAAGGAAGCGCTGGAGCGCATCGAAGCCAGCGAGGAGCAGCCTTCGCTGATCATCTTCGACCTCAACAACACCGGCGCCAAACCGCTGACCACCATCCCCAAGCTGAAGTCGAAGTTGAAGAAGGGGACTTCCATCGTGGGCTTCGTCTCGCACCTGCAGGGCGAGCTGAAAGTGAAGGCGCTGGAAGTGGGGTGCGATGCCGTCATGCCGCGTTCGGCGTTTTCCCAGAACCTGCCGCAGATATTGCGCCGCCACGGCGCCGAGCAGGAGCATCCAGAAGAGGCCCAGGGCCAGCCGGAAGCGTGACGTAATCCCGATGCTGTAGTATTTCAGCCCATGCCTGGCTGCATTTTCTGCTGCATCATCCGGGGTGAATCACCGTCGAAAAAAGTCTACGAAGACGACCGCGTGTACGCGTTCGAGGACATACAGCCGCAGGCGCCGACCCACGTCCTCATCATCCCCAAAAAGCACATCGTTGACCTGAAGCACGCCGCGCCGGAAGACGCCGAGATCATCGGCTATTGCCACCTGATCGCGGCGCAGATCGCGCGCGAACGGCAGATCGAAGATGGTTACCGCACTTGCTTCAACGTGGGGCCGAAGTCCGGCCGGTCGGTCTTTCACCTCCACCTGCATTTGCTGGGAGGACGCGTGCTGCGCTGGCCGCCGGGATAGGTGCGAGTACCAAGTACTAATCCAGCCTCACCAGGAAGATCGCGCCCTCATCCGTGCGGGTGGCGCGTGTAATCTCTTCAGCGCGGGCGCGCTCATCGTTCAACACTCGCACTCGCACCCACCAGTCGCCGATGGGGCTGGAGAAATCCAGTACTTTCGCGGTTTGGAAGCGGCGGGAGAGGCGCTCGCGCAAGTCTTCCGCCGTACGCCGCTCGTGGAAAGCGCCAATCTGCACGCACCAGCGCCCGCCGCTCTCGAGCGGTGCCGGCGTGTCCATCACTTCGAGCTGCACCGCAGCCGTGCCCGGACGCCACACGTCGATAGCTTTGGCGGCCGCCAGCGAAAGATCGATGACGCGGCCTTCGACGAAAGGACCGCGGTCGGTGATGCGCACCAGCGTCGAGGCGCCGCTGCGCAGGTTGGTGACGCGGACCACCGAGTTCAAGGGCAGCGTGCGGTGCGCCGCCGTCATGGCGTTCATGTCGTAAATCTCGCCGTTGGACGACTGCCGGTTGTGATAGGGCGGTCCATACCAACTCGCCGTGCCCGTCTCCGTGAACAGGGGGACAGCGCCGGGGGGAAGGGTGATGCCCGGCGACGAAGCTTGTTGGGCCGGCGCGGGTACGGTGGTGATCGGTGGCGGCGGCGCCGGCATACGTGCGCTCGCCGGCTTCTTCTCGCCGCACCCCGCCAGCAGCAGCAGGCCCAGCAGGACCGCGAATTGCCGGCGCCAAGTCAGGGCTTCTGCCGCCGCTGCTGGTCCATGAGATCGGCGAGCTTGCTCAGCTTGTCGGCGGCACTCCGCAAGCCGCGCGAGGACTCGTTGCGCACCGTGGGCACGATCTCCTTGTCCAGGTAGTCGATCACCTGCTGCAGTTCCTTCTGGAAGCGGCGCTCGGCCTCGCCCAGTTGGCGGCCGATTCGGCGCCCGGTTTCCTCCAGGTTGGAGGCGCGGTTGCTGGGATTTCGCTTCATGTTGATTCACCTCGGGATGTACGGGAACGCCAGGCGCTGCGATTATCCCTCCCGGCAGCGCGCCGGTCAACGCGGGGGACCTTCAGAGCTAACCCGTTCCACGCAGGCATGCAAACCTGGCGCGGGCTACGGCTTCTAATATCATTGTTCGTGGTCTGTTCTCGTCGTATAAGGTACGGGATGGGGGTTCGCGGAAGCTCGCGCGGTGGGCTGTTGATGGTGCTCTGCGCGCTCGCCGGCTGGACACAAACGCAACCGGCAGCGGCCAACCCTTGCCTGCTGCCACAGCAACAGGCGGCGGCAACTCCGGCGGTCCAACCGGCGAAGCCGGAGGAGAGCGGTCTTCCGGCTTCGCGTCCCTCCCAGCGGCTGAGCAATCGCGAGAAGTTTGATGTTTTCGTGCAATACACGTATTCCCCCTACACCTTCGCGGGCGCGGCATTTGATGCCGGGCTGGCGCAGGCAGCGGGAGCCTGGTACTCCTACGGCGGAGGTATGGAAGGCTATGGCAAGCGGTACGGCGCGTCGCTAGCGGACAGCGAGTCGGGCACCTTCTTCGGGCGCTTCCTGTTTCCTGTCCTGCTGCATCAGGACCCGCGATATCTGCGCTCCACCAGCCTGCACACCAAGCCGCGCATCGGGTATGCGCTGAGCCGTGTGCTGGTGACCCACGACGACAGCGGCAACAAGCAGGCAAACTTCTCGCTGATTCTGAGTGTTTTTGCGGCTTCCGGGATGTCCAACACTTACTATCCGCGCGTAGATCGGGGCTGGGGCGACACGGCGGTGCGCGCCGGAGGCGGCTTCCTGAGCGCGGCAGAAATGAACCTGTTGCGCGAGTTCTGGCCCGACATCATGCACAGGTTCAGAAAGCATGAGCCCCGGCGCATCCAGAAGCTGGAGGAGAGCCCGCGCGTCACCAAGATCGAAGAGATGGTGATGGGGCCGACCGCGCCGCCGCCGTGTGCTCCCGCCCAGAGCCCTCCGCCGCAGCAACCCGACAATCATTAGCCACGGCCTGACGCTTTGCGCCGACAGGTTGTAGAATGCCTGCGATGACGAAGGCTCGCACGCTGTGGCTCTGCGCATTAGCGGCGGCTCTGGCCGCCTGCTCCGCCTGCACCATGTGGAAAGAAAAGCCGGCCAATTCCTGGTCGAGCGCTACCGGCGGGGAGCATTTCGAGCGGCTGATGTGGCGCGACGTCAAAGCCCAGCACTGGGCGGAAGTCGAGAGCCACCTGGCGCCGGCCTTTGTCTCGCTCTACCCCGGCGCGACCCGCGACCGCGCTGCCACCATGGATTACCTCAAGTCGCTTGCGCTCGCCGATTACACGCTTGGCGACTTCAACACCACCACTAACGGCGCCGATATGGTTGTCACCTATACCGCGCGGGTCACGGGGACGTACCAGGGCCAGCCGCTGCCCGCCGAGCCTATCCGCATGATGACGGTGTGGCAGCAGGTGACGAAGAGTTGGATAGCGATCGCCCACAGTGAGACGCTGGCGAGCGGTCCCCACTAGCGGTCCGACCTCCGCTGCAATGCTTGCCATTGCCACCAAGTCACCGCAACTGCTAGCGCCGGACCAGCGGCGCGGGTTCCGGCAGCGGCTTCTCCGCTGGTTCGACGGGAATCGGCGTGAGCTTCCCTGGCGGGCCGACCGCGATCCCTACCACGTATGGATCTCTGAAATCATGCTGCAGCAAACGCGGGTGGCTGTAGTGCGCGATCGCTACGCTGACTTTCTGCGGCGCTTTCCCAGCGTGGAACGGCTGGCGGCGGCAAAGCTGCCCGAAGTGCTCGCGGCCTGGAGCGGCCTGGGATACTACCGGCGCGCGCGTGCGTTGCACGCCGCCGCCCAGCAGCTCGTCGAAGACGGCCGCAGATTTCCCCGAACCGCGGAGGAACTGCTGTCGCTTCCCGGAATCGGCCGTTACACCGCGGCGGCTATCGCCAGCATCGCCTTCGATCAGCCTTGTGCGGTGGTGGACGGCAACGTCGAGCGCGTGCTCGGCCGGCTGTTCCGAGTCCGAAAACGTGAGGCATGGCGCGCCGCTGGAGAACTGCTGAGCCCAGGCCGGCCCGGCGACTTCAACCAGGCGATGATGGAGCTGGGCGCAACCGTCTGCCTGCCGAAGGTGCCGCTGTGCGTCCAGTGCCCGGTCTTTGCCTGGTGCCGAACGCGCGGCGCAGGCGCATCACGCTCACCATCGCTGCGGCGCAAGAAACCGATTGCGTACCGCCTGGCGGTTCGCAACAAAACTGTCTTTCTGGCCCAGAGGGAAGACCACCAGTCCCTGATGCCGGGGATGTGGGAGCTGCCACAAACGCGGCTTGCGACGGGCGAGCCCGTATTGCGGCTAAGGCACGCCATCACCAGCACCGACTACCAGGTGAGTGTCTATCGGGCGAGGACGGCTAACGGGTCTCGGGGACGCTGGGTGAAGCTCGCCGAGGCCGAGCGGCTGCCATTGACCGGGGTCACACAGAAAATCCTGCGCCGGACGAAGCTCATCTAAGAAACGGAGGTAAGGATGCCTGCTCTGACCGTAGGGACCGCCGGGCCGGAAATCAAGCTGTCGAGCACAAAAGGTAAGAAGTTCTCGCTACAGGAGTCGCTCAAGCGCGGGCCGGTGCTGGCGGCGTTCTTCAAGATCAGTTGCCCGGTGTGCCAGTTCACGCTCCCTTACCTGGAGCGGATCTACAAGGCATACTCGGGGAGCGCGGTCACCATAGTCGGGGTCTCGCAAGACGAGCAGAACTATACCGAAGAGTTCGCGCGCGAGTACGGCATCACCTTTCCGCTGCTGCTCGACCCGGTGGACCACTATCCGGCTTCGAACGCCTACGACTTGACCAACGTACCCTCGATTTTCTTTATCGCCGCGGGCGAGGTGAAGCTTTCCATCGTCGGCTGGGACAAGCGGGACATGGAAAAGCTGAACGCCGAGGTTGCCCGCACCAGCGGTGCGCCCGTCCAGCCGCTGTTTCGCAACGGAGAAGACGTCCCAGCTTCCAAGGCGGGTTGAAGCTCGCTGAACTGACCCGCGTCGCGGGTCGCATCCGGACATCATGACCGCTCACTCTGGCAGTTGTGGGAGTGGTGCGCTCTGCCGAATCCCATAACGTACAATATTGCGTCTGCGATCTCAGGAATTCGAGAGGCCCATCCATGCGCCGACCTCTAATTGTCGTACTCATGCTTATGCTGGGCGGTCTTGCCATCCCGGCTAGCGCCGCTAACAAAACCACCAAGCGTAAGCACGCTCAAGCCGGTCCCAATCCCAACGCTGTGCCTGCGGAGGCGCTGGCGGCCATGAAGACCATCGATGCGGAGCGCATCCGGGCGCACGTCAAGTTCCTCGCTGACGATCTGTTGGAAGGCCGGGGCACGGGCCAGCGCGGAGGCGACATTGCCGCCGCCTACATCGCCAGCCAATTCGCGCTGGATGGCCTGAAGCCTGCCGGCAGTGGCGGCGGTTATCTGCAGCCGGTGCCGCTGGTCGGGGTCAGCACCCAGCCCGAGACCAGTTTCGCCATCGTTCCCGAGCACGGCGACGCCATCGCCCCGCGGCTACTCGAGGACTACGTCGCGACCGACGAATCGCAGCAGACGGCGAGCGACATCGACGCCCCCATCGTTTTTGTCGGCTACGGCATCGAAGCGCCGGAATACCAGTGGGACGACTACAAGGGCGTCGACCTGCACGGCAAGGTGCTGCTGATGCTGGTGAACGAGCCGCTCTCCGACGATCCCGCTTTCTTTGCCGGCAAGGCCCTGACCTACTACGGCCGTTGGACCTACAAGTATGAAGAAGCGCTGCGGCGCGGCGCCGTGGCCGCCATCCTCATCCACAAGACCGACATGGCCAGCTACGGATGGGAAGTGGTACGCAATTCGTGGTCGGGTGAGAATTCCTATTTGAAGACGGAAGGCCCGAAATTGAAAGCGGCGGGCTGGGTCTCGTTTGGGACGGCGGGCAAGATCGCCCAGGCAGCCGGCCAGGATCTCGATCAGTGGCTGGTTCGCGCCAGCTCACGTGACTTCCGGCCTATCCCGCTGCCGCTGATGCTCAAAGCGCACATGGTCAGCAAGGTGCGGTCGTTCACCTCGAGCAATGTGGTCGCCATGCTTCCGGGCTCCGATCCCAGGCTGAAGAGCGAAGCCGTGCTGTACACCGCGCACTACGACCACCTGGGCATCCGTCCGGACATGCCCGGCGACAACATCTACAACGGAGCCATGGACAACGGTACCGGGTGCGGCATCCTGCTGGAGTTGGCGCGGGCGTACGCGTCGGCGGCGCAGCGGCCGAAGCGCTCCATCCTGTTCGCCGCCGTGACCGCCGAGGAACAAGGGCTGCGTGGCTCGGAGTACTTCGGCCTGCATCCTCCCATCCCGGCCGGCAAGATCGCCCTGGATCTGAACTACGACAACCTGCTGGCGCTGGGGACTGCCGAAGAAGTGCAGGTCCCGGGCGCCGAGCGCACCAGCCTGTATCCCATCGTGGAAGCCACGGCGCGGCAGTTCGAGCTGCAGATCCGTCCCGATCCCCACCCCGAATCCGGCCACTACTTCCGCTCCGACCACTTCAGCCTGGCCCGCGTGGGCATCCCCTCGTTCAGCATCAAGGAAGGGGAGAAATTCAAGGGCCATAGCGCGGAGTGGGGCGCGCGGCAGAACCTGGATTACGAGCAGAAGCGCTATCACCAGCCCAGCGACGAGTACCGTCCGGAGATGGACTTCAGCGGCGACGCGGTGATGGCGCGCTTCGGGTTCGTGCTGGGATGGAAAGCCGCCAGCTTGCCGGAGCTGCCCGAATGGCGGGCCGGCGACGAGTTCGAGGCCGCGCGCAAGAGGAGCGAAGCCACGGCCGGTGCGCGCTAGACGAAACTCCAGCACAGTAAACTTAGGTAACTTTGGCCCACTCCAGCGTCATGTTACGCTGCCGAATAACGGGACCAGCGCGGCGTGCGATGAGCCTGTCCGAGGCGCATGCTCGTGCGGTTCCACGCCTCCCGGTAGCACTTTGGTGGTGACAGCCGTCCCACGAAAGAGGTAGGGGCAGTAGCTCATCACCTATGGCGCGGTTCAAGTTCCTACAACGGCGCGACCTGGCAGAACACGCCTGCTACTTCAAGCTGGCGAAGTACACGCCTTCGGTGTCGCTGGAAGGACTGGTGCCGGGCGTCGACAACATACGCCATGATGTCTTCCTCAGCCCCAAGTTCATGCAGTTGGCCCGGCAGCATCTCGGGCGCCTGATCGTGCAGTACGGAGACGTGCAGGAGCTGGTGGCCGAAGAGGCGACGGGATCATCCCGTCCGCCCTGGGATGTGAGGCCGGTGGTCCGCAAGCCCACCAACGGCGCCGAGCCGGGCGACTTCCGGCGGACGCTCGCCGAGCTCTACACCGTCGCTCTGAGCTGCGCCAAAAGCGAGGGCAACCTCACCCTCGACCTGCTGGCCCACGTGGCGGTGCTGAAGTTCCTCAAGTCCGAGCTGCTGGGGCAGTTCAACCAGGTGCTGGACCGCGTGCGCGCCCGGGTGAACGAGGATTC
>DATNJE010000204.1:0-24096 GCA_035604095.1 Terriglobales bacterium | reverse complement strand
CGTGGCCGAGATCAGGTCGGCCATGCGCCGCAGGGTGAGCACATCGCGGCCGTCGAAGGCGCGGGGAGCGGCGTAGAAGACCTCCACCAGCCCGCTGATGCTGCCGCGCGCAAACAGCGGCACGATCACCGCCGAACGCAGATGGATGGAGCGGCAAGCCTCGCGGTCCACGCGCAAATCCTGCTCCGTGTCCTCGCAACGGACGGTCACGCCGGTGCGCACGCATTCTCCCGAGAGTCCCGATTCCGGGCGCAGATCGGCGCCCACGGGCGGCGCCGAGCCGCTGGAGGCGTGGCAGGTCATCCCCCGGGCATCGCCCAGCACGATGGCGGTGCCATCCGCCCGGGTGAGGCTGCGGATGCGCTGGGCGACCAGCGCCAGCGCCGCGTCACGGTCGAGGCCCTGGCTGGTGATCTCACGTTGCAGCGCCGCGACCTCCGCCACCCGGCTCTCCGGTCCCAGCAGCGCTGGCGCCGCCGGAGCGGTGGCGGGGGCCGACTTGGCTGCGGGCCGATCCTGCACGGCGGCCTTCAGCCCCAGCCATTTCTTTAGAGAGTCCGCTGCAGCCTCGGGCAGGCTCTCAAAATGGATGCCGGCGCGTCCGGAGGCGGCGTCCACCCAGACCACGGTTCCGCGGGCCTCGATGCGGCTGGCGGTGTCCGGCAACTCGAACTGCAGGGAGGTGTTCGCGCCCGCCTTGATGCGGGCCAGCGCCTGCACCGCCATCCCCTTCTCGCTGATATCGACCATCAGGCCGGCATCCGTGTTGTCCAGGTTGACGGTGACCAGGCGCCGATCCATGACGTTGTGGCGCGGAGACGTGCGCCGCTCGCCCGCGACCGTTCTCCCCGTTCCTCGCAGGGTTGCTGAAGTCGACATGAGTCATTACCTCCCTACTCGCTCACGGTCCCCGGCAGGCATGGCTTTCGCCTGCTGGGGTGGAGGTCCGGAGCGGTGCGCACCGTCGTGCCGCCGGCGCCCGCCGGGATTATGGAAACTTCTTGCCCGCTGCGTCCCAGGAAGCGCCATAGCCGGCGTCGGTGGCGCTGGCCGCTGGCGGCGTAGGCCGCGCCGGCGTGGCGTAGGAAATCGCCGCGGTCGCCGGCCGCGGGAAAGCGCCTCCGGCTTCCGCGTCCTCGGAGAGGATGCGCACCGCTACGCGCAAGGCCTCCACGTCTCGCTGGAGCTGCTGCAAGTCCGCTTCTTTCTTTCGCAGAACCTCGTTAATGTCTTTCATCAGGCGTATCCGTCCATGGCGGTTGGGTCGGTGAATGGCTCGCAAGGAAGGAGCGTAGCGTGGGTACGGCAGACGAAATGGCGGAAAACGCTGACGCAACAAGGCTGGACAAGTGCCAAATAAGAACCAACTCCTGAAAACAACCTGACAGGCCGCGTGGAAGTTGAAATTTGCACTGTTTGAGCAAATATTCACGCAGAACGCCGGAATAGTAAAGCGGCAAAACTGTGGAAAAGTGCTTTCAGGCGTTTACCCGGCCGGTGTAGATGGCCATGCCGACCACCGCGTCCACGCCCAGGGCGGCGAGCCGGTCGATTTCGGCGCTGCTGGTGATGCCGCCGGCGACGATGAGCTGGCGCGTGGTGGCGCTCCGCAAATGGGAAACCACGGAGATGGGGATGCCCTGCATCAGCCCTTCGGTGTCGATGTGGGTGTAGAGGAAGGCGGCGCACCAGGGCTCGAGCGCCTGCATCATATCCACGGGGGAGAGTTCGGTCGCCTGCTTCCAGCCGCCGATCGCCACCTTGCCGCCGCGGGAGTCCACGGCGAAGACCAGGCGATCGCGACCGAGCCGCTGCGCGAGTTCTTCCGCGAACGCGCAGTTGATTTGTCCGCCGCGGACAAGGGCTGAACCGATGATGATCCGCCGCGCGCCCAAGCGCAGCATGGCTTCGGCAGCCGCGATGGAGCGAATGCCGCCACCTACCTGGCACGGCAGCCGCGCCGCGAACTGCTCCACCAGCGCGCGATTGCTGCCCCTGCCCATGGCCGCGTCCAGGTCGATGAGCTGCACCAGCGGGTAGCGCGAGAAGCGCTCGATCCATGCTTCGAAATCAGTGGTTTCCAGCGCTTTCTTCGAGCCTTGGATGAGCTGCACGATCTTGCCGTCCATAAGGTCGATGGAGGGGATCAGCACGGCCACCTCACGGGAATGCCTGCGGCGCGGAGTTCCTGCTTCAGCTCGGCGACGGAATTTAGACCGAAGTGAAAGATCGACGCGGCGAGGGCGGCATCAGCGCGCCCCTCGCGGAAGACGGTAACGAAATGCTGTGCGCCGCCAGCGCCGCCGGAAGCGATGACCGGGATGGAGGTCGCGCCTACGACCGCCGCGGTCAGCTCGCAATCGAAACCTATGCCGGTGCCGTCGCGGTCCATCGAGGTCAGCAGAAACTCCCCCGCACCGCGCGACTCGGCTTCCCGCACCCACTCGAGCGCGTCGCGTCCGGTGGGCTTGCGGCCTCCGGCGGAACGAACCTCCCAGCGCGCGCCGTTGCCGTCGGGAAGGCGCTTGGCGTCCACGGCGACGATCACCGCCTGCGAGCCGTAGCGCTCGCCGATGCGCGTGATCAGCGTGGGATCGGCCAGGGCAGCGGAGTTGATGGAGATCTTGTCGGCGCCGGCGTCGAAGACCGCGGCGGCATCTTCGAGCGACCGAATGCCGCCGCCGACCGTGAACGGCACAAACAACTCGCGGGCGGCGCGGCGCACCGCATCGAGCAGCGTGGCGCGGTTCTGGTGGGTGGCGGAGATATCGAGCAGCACAATCTCGTCCGCCCCGGCGCGGCTGTGCGCGGCCGCCAGTTCGGCGGGATCGCCGGCATCGCGCAGGTCGAGAAAGCGCACCCCCTTGACCACGCGGCCGGCGTCCACGTCCAGGCAGGCGATGATGCGTTTGGTCAGCATGTCAGAGCCGGCAGAAGTTCCCCAGGATCGTGAGCCCGACGTCTCCGGATTTTTCCGGATGAAACTGCGCTCCGAACAAATGTCCGCGCTCCACCGCCGCCGAAAACGCTCCCCCGTAGTCGCAGCGAGCCACGGTGCCTGCGACCAGCGGCGCGCGGTAGGAGTGCGTGAAATAGACGAAGGCCCCGCTCGCGACTCCACGCAACAGGCTTGACTCGCCTTCAACTTCGAGCTGGTTCCAACCCACGTGCGGCGCCTTGACCTCCGGCGGGAAGTGCGTGCACTGCCCAGGAAACACGCCGAGGCCGCAGGCGCCGGGCGCTTCTTCGCTGGAGTCGAACATCCATTGCATGCCGACGCAGATACCGAAGAACGGAGTCTGGCGCTCGATTGCGCCCGCGATCGCGGCGCGCAGTCCGGTCTCGTCGAGCGTGGAAGTCACGGCGAAGTGGCCAACGCCGGGAACGATGACCTTTTCCGCTCGCTCCACCACGGCGGGGTCCGAGGTGATCGCACACGGGAAGCCGAGGCGGTCCACGGCCTTCTTCACCGAAACCAGGTTGCCGGCGCGGTAATCGACAATGGCGATCACAGCAGTCCTTTGGTGCTGGGCAGCATACCCGCCAGACGGCGGTCGCGCCAACAGGCGGCCCGCAGCGCCCGCGCGAACGCCTTGAACAGCGATTCGATTTTGTGGTGGCTGGAGCGGCCGTACATCACCCGCGCATGAACGTTGGCGCGCGCGCCCCGCGCGAAGCCCTCGAAGAAGTCCGGCACCAGCTCGGATTGCAGGTCGCCGACCAACCGGTTGCGCACGCGCGTCTCGACCACGGCCGCCGCGCGCCCGCCGAAATCCACGGCTGCAAGGCCGAGAGTCTCATCCATGGGCATGAGGAAATAACCGGCGCGCAGGATGCCGCGCTTGTTGCCCAGGGCTTTCTCGAAGGCCTCGCCCAGGGCGATGCCGACGTCTTCGACCGTGTGATGCTGGTCCACGTCGAGATCGCCCTTGGCTTGCAATTCCAGATCGAAGCCGCCGTGGCGCGCAAAAAGCTCCAGCATGTGATCGAAGAAGCGGATGCCGGTCGAGATGCGGTATTGGCCGCGGCCGTCCACGTTCAGCGTCAGACGGATGTCGGTCTCGTTGGTCTTGCGGTGGAGCGTCGCTCGCCTGGTTCCCTGCCTCATAGCCGCACCCATAACGGCGCGATCTCGCAGATGGCCTCGCGCAGGGCAACGATCAACTGCTCGGTTTGCCCGCCCAATCCTACGCTGATGCGGACACAGCCCTCGCAGCCAGGATCGCGCGAGCGGTCGCGCAGCAGGATGCCGCGCTCGCGCATTGCCTGCACGAATGCGTCGTGGCGCTCTCCGATACGCACCAGCACGAAGTTCGCGTGGCTCGGCCAGAAACGCAGCTTGAGTGAACGCAGCTCCTGCTCCAGCTGTTCCCTTCCCTGGCGGACCTGGGCGACGTACTGCCGGACGTAGTCCTGATCGGCGAGCGCCTCGGGCAGGCACGCCAGCGCCACCGCATTCACGTTATAGGGCGAACCGACGCGGCGCACCATCGCCATCTGCGCCGCGCTGCCCACCAGCACGCCGATCCGCAGGCCAGCTAACCCATAGGCCTTAGAAAACGTGCGGGCGACGAACAGATTGGGATGGTTCGCGACCTCCGCCAGCAGAGATTCTCCATAGAAATCGAAGTACGCTTCATCCACCAGCACGGCCGCATCGGGCGCGGCGCGCAGAATGCGCAGTAAATCGCTCTTTGCGACCACCGCGCCGGTCGGGTTGTTGGGATTAGCGATGGCGATCAACCTCGTGCGCGGCGAGATGCGCGCCAGCACGTCTTCGGTGGGATAGCCGAAGTCCGGTCCGGCGGGAATGGTGATCACCTGAGCGCCGGTGGCGGCGGCGTAGATCTCGTACATCGAGAACGTCGGGACGACGATCAGGACTTCATCGGCCGGCTCGAGATAAGTTTCGCAGACGAGGTGGATGGCTTCGTCCACGCCGTTGGTCAAAAGCAGTCCGGCGACATCGCCGAGATGCGCCGCGATTTGGCGCTCGATGCTCTCGCGCTCGGGATAACGGGCGAGTTGGTCAAACTGCAACTGTCGCAGGCGTTCGAGCACGCGCGGCGAGCAGCCGACCGTGTTCTCGTTGAAGTCGAGGCGCAGCCCGACGCGGCCGCCGAGCGGCGGATGGTATTCCTTCAGGCTGCGCACTGCCTTGCGCGCTTCAAGCATGGGCGCACCTCACGCGCACCGATTCGGCGTGCGCCTGTAAGCCCTCGGCCTCGGCAAGTCTGGTCACCACCGGCGCGATGCGGCGCAGGGCCGCGGGCGAGAGTTCCTGCACGGTGATGAGCTTCAGAAAATCGAGCACGCTGAGCCCTCCTCGATAGCGCGCAGCTCCAGCGGTCGGCAGCACGTGGTTGGGACCGGAAGCGTAATCGCCCACCGCCTGCGGCGAGTACTCGCCGACGAAAACTGATCCCGCGCTGCGGACCGCAGCCACATCGCCGCGCGCCACCGTGATGTGCTCCGGCGCCAGCAGATTTGCCCACTCCAGCGCCTGGGCGTGCGACGCGGCCACCAGCGCCACACCGTTCGCCGCCAGCGACTGCCGCGCGATAGCGTTGCTCTTCGCAGCCTCGTCCGCACACGCTGCAACCTTCTCAGCGAGAGCGCGCGTACTGGTGATGAAGATGGCCAGCGCTTCGGGGTCGTGCTCCGCCTGCGCTACAAGGTCCGCAGCGATGAACGCGGCTTCGCCACGGTCGGCGACGATCACCACCTCGGTTGGTCCGGCAAGAAAATCGATGGAACAATCGAACGCAACCATCTTCTTGGCGGCGGTGACGTAGAGATTCCCCGGGCCAACGATCTTGTCCACGCGCGGGATGCTTTCCGTCCCATAAGCCAGCGCGGCAATCGCATGCGCGCCGCCGACGTGATAAAACTCGGTCACGCCCACGAGCGCCGCCGCGGCCATGGTCTCGAGCCTGGGCTTGGGCGAAACGACGCGAATCTCGCGCACGCCAGCCACCTGCGCCGGAATGACCGTCATGAGCAAGGTCGAAGGCAAAGGATACCGCCCGCCCGGAACATAGCAGCCGACTGACTCCAGCGGCCGCACCAGTTGACCGAGCGAGATGCCGCCGTTCTTCCTCATCCACTCAGCGGGCTTCTGCCACTCGCAGAAACGACGAATGTTGGCGGCCGCTCGCTCCAGCGCGTTGCGAAGATCAGGGCTGGCGGCCTTCCAGGCGGCGCGAATCTCCGACGGCGCAACCCGCACCGACTGCCCGGCGGCAAGGCTGTCCCACTTGCGAGCGTACTTCACCAGCGCGCGATCGCCGTCGCGGCGTACGTCCGCGACGATCTTCCGCACCTGAGGTTCGACTGCCTCCAGACGCGAAGCCCTCCCCGCAAGCTCGCGCACGCGCTTCTCCGCCGCTTTGCCCGTGAGCACGCGCATCACATCACCACCTTGTTCAGCGGATATTCGACGATCCCCGTCGCATTCGCGGCCTTCAGGCGCGGAATCATCTCCCACGCCAGGTGCTCGTCGATGATGGTGTTGACCGCCACCCACTCGGGATCGCTGAGGGTGGAAATGGTGGGACTGTTCAGCGCGGGCAGCACCGCCAGCACCCCCGGCAGGTCTCCCTTGCGCACGTTGAGCATGAGGCCGACGCGTCCTTGCGCTTCCATGGCGCCGCGCAGCATCAGCGCCAGGTTCTGGATCTTCGCGCGGCGCTCGGCGTCCGCCCAGGCCTTCTTGTTGGCGATGATCTGCGTGTTTGATTCGAGCACAGTCTCGATGATGCGCAAATGGTTGGCGCGCAGCGAACTGCCCGTCTCGGTGACCTCGACGATGGCGTCGGCCAGCATAGGCGGCTTGACCTCGGTCGCGCCCCAGGAAAATTCCACGCTGACGTTCACGCCCTTGCGCGAAAAATAATCGCGCGTCACGTTCACCAGCTCGGTAGCGATGATCGAGCCGCCCAGGTCCTCCGCCCGCTGGTAGCGCGATTCTTCAGGCACGGCCAGCACCCAGCGCACCTTGCCGCGGCTCTGCTTGGCGTAGATCAGGTCGGCGACGGTCACCACCTCGAGGCCGCTCTCCGTCACCCAGTCCAGTCCGGTAAGGCCCGCGTCCAGCGCGCCGTGCTCGACGTAGCGCGCCATCTCCTGCGCCCGGATGAGCATGCACTCGATCTCGGGATCGCCAGTCGTGGCCTGATACGAGCGGCCGTTGGTATAAATCTGCAATCCGGCGCGCGCGAACAACTGCAGCGTGGCCTCCTGCAGACTGCCCTTGGGGATGCCGATGCGGAGCTTCATCGCGCGCCTCCGTTGACCGCGAGCGGCTCGGTGAAGCAGGAGCGCGTTCCGGTGTGGCAGACCACGCCGTCGCCCAGCACGCGCACGCGGAGCAGCACAGTATCGCGGTCGCAATCGGTCGCGGCGGAGACCAGCTCCAGCCGGTTGCCGGAGGTCTCACCCTTGGTCCAGAGCTGGTTGCGGGTGCGGCTGAAAAAAGTCACGAAGCCCGTGCTCAAGGTCTTCTCCAGCGCTTCGCGATTCATGAAGCCGAGCATCAGCACTTCCCCGCTGGCCGCGTCCTGCACGATGGCGGGGGCGAGGCCGCGCATCTTCTCGAAATCAATCTCTGTCATCCCGGTTCCTTTCCAAAAACAAAAAGCCCGCTGACCTTTCGGTGTCAGCGGGCTGAACTTTGCGATGATTGCTCTACTAAGCGCAAGCCTCCGCTGACACGTTGGCGCCGTGGTGGTGATGATGGCGATGGGTCAGCGAAGTCATGATTAGATAGGCTACGGCAGCGCGAGGACGGTGTCAAACGGAATTTGCTAATGGACCGCTTTGAAGGGGCAATGGCGATCTCCTGAACCGTCATCCCGAGCGAGCTGCCCCTGGCCGGCCACGAGTCCGTAAGATTTTTCAGCGGGATGAGACAGGCAGCATCACGGGATTCGTGGATCGACGCGAGGGTCAGGACCTGGTCTTGCGCCGCGACCGTCCCGGTCCGTCTTGAGGTCTTGTCTTTCTCTGCGTCGCGGGCCATAGGTTCTGGACTACTTGCCCAGGACGGTGTCGATCCCCGCTAGCACCAATCCCAGCTTGGACCGCGGCAACCTGCCGACGCGCGCGGTGAGCAAGTCTTTGTCTAGGCTTACGATTTGGGACACGTTGGCCACGGAATCCTTAGGCAATCCAGTGAGACGTGCCGCAAGATGGACATTTCCGGGCGCCAGGGCCCATTTGAGGTTGCTGGTAAGAGGAACGCAGACGACTGTAGCAATGCGGCTCTGATTCAGGGGATCACCCTGCACGACGACCACCGGCCTTCGGAAGCCCGGACCCGAACCCGCCGGCGCCGGCAGGTCCGCCCACCAGATCTCACTTGTGAGATCACCACTCGCTTCGCTCCAGGATGCGGCGCGCGGCAGAGGAAACGAAGGGATCCTTCGCTTCGCCCGCCTCGGCGCACGCCCGGTTCATGGCCTCGGTGACCTCGTCCGGCGCATGGTGCGCCAGATACTCCCGGAGCGCATCGCTGAACAACCGGCTGCGAGACTTCTTGGTCCGCCGAGCCAAGCGCTCCGCTCCCTCGTAAAGATCGTCAGGGATGGATACCGCTGTTTTCATACCCGTAGTATAACCGTACGGATTACCGCGAAACAAGCGTGTTATGTGGTGTAATCGGCGTTGATGTGGACGTAGTCGGTGGTCAGGTCGCAGGTGAGGAAGTCGAGCGAGGCGCGGCCGCGGCCAAGTTGCACGCGGACATCGTACTGCGGCTCGGTGAGATAAGTGTGGGCTTCGCGCTCGTCGAACTCGGCGGCTACGCCCCTGCGGCATACCTGCAGATCGCCAAAGAAAATATTGACCCGCGTGGGATCGAGTGCGACGCCGGAGCGGCCGGCGGCGGCGAGGATGCGTCCCCAGTTGGGATCGGCGCCCGCCCAGGCAGTTTTGACCAGCGGCGAATGGGCGATCGTGCGCGCGACCTGCATGGCCTCCTTGCGATTGCGCGCCTGCTCGATGCGCAACCGGACGACGTGCTTCACGCCTTCGCCATCGCTGATGATCTGAAGCGCGATCTCTTTGCAGACTTCGTTCAAGGCTTGAGTGAACTTGGCGCGAACGCCGGGACTACGCAGCAACACACCGCTGGCGCCGCTGGCCAGGAGCAGGACTGTGTCGTTGGTCGAAGTGTCGCCATCCACGGAGATGCAGTTGAAGCTGTCATCGCAGGCCGGGCGCAGGAGTCCCTGCAGCCCGCGCGGGCTGGCCTCCACGTCGGTGAACAAGTACACCAGCATGGTGGCGACGTTGGGATGGATCATACCGGCGCCCTTGGCAATGCCCAGCAGCGCGAATGAACGTGAACCCGCGTGGACACGGCGCGAAACGATCTTGGGCCGCGTGTCGGTGGTCATAATGGCGCGGGCGAAGGTTTCCGCTGCTTGCTCGCCGGCGGCCTGACCGGCGAGCAACTCCGGCAGGGTGCGGACAATCTTCTCCGCCGGCAGCCGCACGCCGATCACTCCGGTCGATGACGGAAACACGCTCTCCGCGCGAATCTTCAGCAGCCGTGCGGCCTCGCGGCAGACGCGCTCGCAGTCCCGGCGTCCCGCAGCTCCGGTGGCGCAATTGGCGTTGCCCGCGTTGACGACGAGAAACGAGACGCGCCCGCGGCTGCGCTTCAAATGCTCGCGATCCACCTCGAGAGGTGCCGCGACGACGCGGTTGGTGGTGAACATGGCGGCGGCGCTGGCACCCGCGGGAATCCGCACCGAGGCAAGGTCCGGACGTCCGCTGGCCTTGATGCCGGCCACGACCGCGGAGAAGAAAAATCCTGAGGGGACCTCGATGGTCACGGCGGAGGCGCTCATGCCTCGAACTTGACCAGCCTGTGGCCGATGTGGTGCTGGTGGAGGAAGGCGTACTTGGGCAGCTCGCCGCGGACCATGGCGATCTCGTCGCAGCAATGCAGCTTGGGGCAGGCCAAGCAGTCTTTGTAGATCTTGTCGGGCAGGTCCTCGCGATTGGCCATGGTGAATCCCAGCGGCGCGAAGAATTCCGGGATGCGGGTAAAGAGGCAGACGCCGCCCACCTGTTGCCGCTCCGCTTCGTGCAGCAGCGCCTTGACCAGTCTGCGTCCCGCGCCTTTGCCCTTGGCGTCGGGGTGCACGGCGATGGAGCGGACTTCGGCGAGGTGCGGGCCATAGAGATGCAGAGCGCCGCAGGCGATCACATGGCCCTGATCTTCGACCACGGTGAAATCGCGGATGTTCTCGCAGATCTCGGCCAGCGTGCGCGGCAGCAGTGTGCCGTCGCCGGAGTAGGTGGCGATCAGCTCGTGGATCGCGTCGGCGTCGGGCAGGATGGCGTTACGCGTGCGCATGCAACTCACCTCGTAACGCCGCCAGCCGCTCGCGCGCCTCCGCCAGCGCCTGTCGCACACGCGCCGGCGCGGTGCCGCCCTCGACGTTATGACAGCCGAGCACCGCGTCCAGCGTGAGATGCGAGTAGAAGTCCTGGTCCGCTTCGGGGGCGAAGCGGCGCAGGTCGTCGAGCGAGATGTCCTGAAGCTCGCAATGGTTTTCGAGACACCACTGCACGGCCTTGCCGATCTGCTCGTGGGCGCGGCGGAAGGGCACGCCGCGAGCGACCAGGTAGTGCGCCGCCGCCATGGCATTCATGAATCCCGAGCTGGCGGCCGCGTGCATGCGGTCGTAGTCGAACTCGACCGCAGACGTGAAGCCCGCGGCGATGGAGACGACGGCCTGCATGGTCTCGGCTGCCGAAAAAACCGGCTCCTGCGTTTCCTGCAGATCCTTGTTGTAGGCGAGCGGCAGACCTTTCACGGTGACCGCCAGCGCCGTGGCATCGCCGATGACGCGGGCGGCTTTGCCGCGGATGAGTTCCATCGCGTCCGGATTCTGCTTCTGCGGCATGGCGCTCGACCCGGTGGAGAACGCCTGGGGCAGGCGCACGAAGCCGAACTCGCGGGTCGAGAACAGGATCATCTCCTCGGCCAAGCGACTGAGATGCGTGGCCACGAGCGCAAGCCCCTGGACAAATTCGATGGCGAAGTCGCGGTCGCTGGTAGCGTCAAGGCTGTTGCCGGTGGGCTGGTCGAATCCCAGGTCGGCCGCCATCGCCGCGCGATCTAGCGGCAGCATGGACCCGGCAACCGCGCCCGAGCCCAGCGGGCACTGGTTCATGCGCTTGCGGCAGTCGGCAAACCGGCCGGAATCGCGAAAAAACATTTCGGCATATGCCATCAGCCAGTGGGCGACCAGCACCGGCTCAGCCGGCTGCAGGTGCGTGTACGAAGGCATGGCGGCGACGCCGGACTTTTCCGCGCGCGCAATCAGCGCCTCCAGCAGCTCGCCCAGGCCGCGCTGCAGGCTGTCGATGGAGCGGCGCACGTAGAGGCGGAGGTCGGTCGCGATCTGCTCGTTGCGGCTGCGCCCGCTGTGCAGCTTGTATCCAGTCTCGCCGATGACAGCGAAAAGCTGCTTCTCGACGAAATGATGCACGTCCTCGGCTTCCTCGTCCTGGAGGAACTCGGGGTTTTCAGCCTGCTGCCCGATCTGCTCGAGGCCGCGGAGGATCGCATCCAGTTCAGACTGCGACAGCACGCCGGCAGCGGCCAGCGCGCGAGCATGGGCGCGGCTTGCCGACAGCTCTTCCTCAATCAGGCGCTGGTCGAAGGGAAACGACCGCTGCCAGCGCTCGAACTCAGGATCGAGCGGCTGCCGGAACCTGCCGGCCCACATCTTCACTTCGCAACCTCCGTCTTGGCGCGTGCACGCGAGCGCGCGGGCAGCCCCAGGATGCGGATGAACCCGGCGGCATCCTTCTGGTCGTAGCTGTCGTCCATGGCGAACCCGGCCAGCTCGGTGTTGTAGAGCGAGTACTCGGATCGCCGGCCGGTGATCGCGACGTTGCCCTTGTAGAGGCTGAGGCTCACGCTGCCGGTAATCTCGGGCTGTGTCTGGCTGACGAACGCGTCCAGCGCCTCGCGCAGCGGCGTGAACCACAGGCCGTAATAGACCATCTCCGCATACTTGAGCGCGATCTGCTGCTTGAAGTGCATCACTTCGCGGTCGAGGCAGAGCGCTTCGAGTTCCTGGTGCGCGGTGACCAGCAACGTGCCGCCGGGCGTCTCATAGCAACCGCGCGACTTGATGCCGACGAAGCGATTCTCGACCAAGTCGACGCGGCCGATGGCATTGCGACCGCCGATCTCGTTCAGCAGGTCGACCAGCGACACCGGGTCAAGCTGCATGCCGTTCACCGCGACCGGCGTGCCCTGCTCGAAGCCGATGGTAACCTCTTCTTCCTTGTCGGGCGCTTCCTGCGGGGAACGGGTCAGCATCCAGGTGCTGGCGAGCGGCGGGTTGTTCGCGTCTTCGAGTTCGCCGCCTTCGTGGCTCAGGTGCCACAGGTTGCGATCGCGGCTGTGAATCTTGGTGCGGCTGGCAGCGACGGGAATGCCGCGCTGTGCGGCGTAATCCAGGCAATCCTCGCGCGACTTCAGCTCCCACTCACGCCACGGCGCGATCACCTTGAGCTCGGGCGCGAGCGCCTGGTACGCCAGCTCGAAGCGCACCTGGTCGTTGCCCTTGCCGGTGCAGCCGTGGGCAACACAAGTGGCGCCCAGACGTCGCGCGGTTTCCGCCTGATGTTTGGCGAGCACCGGCCGCGCCAGCGACGTGCCCAGCAGATACTTGTGCTCGTACACGGCGCCGGCACGCAGCGCGGGAAAAACGTATCCGGTGAGGAACTCCTCGCGCAAGTCCTCGACCACGACGTCGGACGCGCCGGTCTTGTAGGCCTTCTCGACGACAGCTTCGAGGTCGTCGCCCTGGCCAACGTCGCCGACGAACGCGATCACGTCGCAGGCGTAGTTCTCCTTCAACCACGGAATGATGATGGAGGTATCGAGGCCTCCGGAATATGCGAGCACCACTTTCTCAGGCATGGGCGCTCCTCGCCGAGAACTGGCGCGCCCCGCCCAGCAGCAACAGCAGGATGGCTTTCTGGACGTGCAGGCGGTTTTCCGCCTGGTCGAAGGCGATGGACTGCGGCGAGTCCATCACCCCGGCGCTGACTTCTTCGCCGCGATGCGCCGGCAGGCAGTGCATAAACACAGCGTGCGGCTCAGCTAGCGCCATCAGGGACTCGTTCACCTGGTAAGGCGCAAAGATCACGCGGCGCTGCTCGGATTCGTGCTCCTGCCCCATGCTGGCCCACACGTCGGTGTAGACGGCGTCGGCGCCGGCGACGGCCGCCATCGGGTCGTTGGTGATCTCGATGGTGGCGCCGGTGCGGGCGGCGATGACCAGCGCGCGGCCCACGATCTCAGGCTTCGGCTCGTATCCCGGCGGGCAAGCGATGATGATGCTGCTGCCCAGGCAGGCCGCGGTCAGCAGCAGCGAATGAGCCACATTGTTGCCATCGCCCACGTAGGCCAGGCGCAGCCCCCGGAGGTCGTCGAACTTTTCTTTGAGAGTGAAATAGTCGGCCAGCGCCTCGCAGGGGTGCTCGACATCGCTCAGCGCATTGATCACCGGGATCATCGCGTGCTCGGCCATGCCGGTGATGGTCGCGTGCTCGAAGGTACGCAGCACCACTACGTCCATCCAGCGCTCGAGGTTGTGCGCGATGTCGCTCAAGGACTCGCGCGCGGCCAGCGGCGACCCCGTCTGGTCGACGAAGATCGAGGTCCCGCCCAGCCCGGCCATCCCGGCTTCGAAGGTCAGGCGGGTGCGCAGCGACGGCTTCTCGAAGAACATCGCCATCTGCCGGCCGTTGAGAGCGGTGCGAAATTCCGCCGGCCGCGCCTTCACCAGGCCGGCCAGTTCCAGGATGGTCACGACCTCGGAGGGCTCGAGGTCGGCGATGGACACCAGGTCGCGATTCTCCAGCGCCTTGATGTCCAGGCTGATGAGCGGGGCGGAAGCCGTCCGCCGCGTGATGGTGGAAGTGCTCATGGTTTACTCCTAGCGTGGGATGGCACAGGGGCCTTGGCCGATTTCTCCGCCGACGTCAGAACCGCGTCCAGCGTGGCAATCGCGTGATCCACGTGCTTGCGCTGGAGAATGAACGGCGGCAGAAAGCGCAGCACCACATCGTGCGCGCGGTTGAGGATGACGCGGCGCTTCAGCATGCCGAGGTGGACGGCCTTGGCCAGCTCGGCCGAGTCGAGCTCGGCGGCCAGCATCAGCCCAGAGCCGCGGACTTCAAGGATCGAAGCGTGCCGCTTCTGAAGCTCCAGCAGTTGCTGGCGGAAATATTCGCCCACCTTGCTCACGTGCTCGAGCAGCCCTTCGCGTTCGATGGCGTCGATGACGGCGATGGCGACGGCGCAGGCCAGCGGGCCACCGCCGAATGTTGTCCCGTGCATGCCGGGCTTGATGGAGCGCGCCACCGCGTCGGTGGTCAGCAGCGCCCCCAGCGGCAGGCCGCCGGCCAGCGGCTTGGCAACCGCAAGCATGTCGGGCAGGATGCCGTGGTGCTGGTAGGCAAACCAGCGCCCGGTGCGGCCCAGGCCGCACTGGATCTCGTCGATAATCAACAGCGCGCCGTAACGCGTTGCCAGCCCGCGCGCCGCCTGCAGGAACTCCCGCGTGATGGGCTTGATCCCGCTTTCGCCCTGAATGGTTTCGATGCCGACGGCGCATACCGTGGGATCGAACTTGCGCTCGAGATCACGCACATCGTTCGAGCGCACGAAGCGAACGCCTGGAACCAGCGGCTCGAAGGGTTCGCGATACTTGGCCGTCGCCGTGGTGGAAAGCGATCCAAAGGTGCGGCCATGAAAAGAATTCTCCAGGGCAAGAAAGCGCCAGGCCGGCTGCGAACCGTTCTTGCTCTGGGTGCGCGCGTAGGAGCGGGCGAACTTCAGCGCCGCTTCCCACGCCTCGGTGCCGCTATTGCAGAAGAACGCACGATCGAGACCGGAGATGCGCGTCAGCCGTTTCGCAAGCTCCGCCTGGTAGTCGTGATAGAAGAGGTTGGAGACGTGGATCAGCTTGTCGGCCTGCTGGGCCAGCGCCTTGCGGATGGCGGGATGTCCGTGGCCGAGCGCGTTCACGCCGATGCCGGCCAGCAGGTCGAGGTAGGCGCGTCCACCGTCGTCATACACGTAGACGCCCCGGCCCTTGCGCAGCAGCACTTTGTAGCGATCGTACGTGGGCAGAAGCAGCGCGGCTTCGGCGCGCATCACGGAGGCCAGGCTCATGCCAGCATCACCTCCGTCCCCAGATCTATCCGGCTGAAGCACAGCTCGGGCAGCATTTCCGAGTGCGCCGCCGGCAGGATACGCACCCGGCCCACGCCAGAGCGCAGCGCGTGCTGGCAGGCTTCGAGCTTGGGCAGCATGCCGCCGCCGATTACCGAGGCGCGCTCCAACTGGTTCACCGTCTTCAGGTCGAGCCAGCGGATCACGGCGCCGTCGGCATCCTTGACTCCGGCAACGTCGGTCAGGAAGACCAGCGCGTCGGCGTGGCAGCCCACGGCGCAGGCGGCGGCCATCTGGTCGGCATTGATGTTGTAATACTCGCCGTCCGTGCCGAGCGCAAGACTGGAGAATACGGGAATGCCGCCGTTCTGCCAGATGGCTTCGATCCAGCGCGAATCGACCGAACAGATCTCGCCCACGAAGCCGAGGTCGGTGCCGTTGGAGCGCTTCTTGCGCGCGCGGAATGACCCGCCATCGCCGCCGCAGAGTCCCACCGCGAGCTGGCCGAGAGAGTTGAGGGTGGCCACCAGAGTCTTGTTGATGCGACCGGCGAGCACCATCAGCGCCACATCGCGCGTTTCGGAATCGGTGACGCGCAGCCCGTTGACGAACTCGCTGGTCTTGCCCAGTTGCTTCAGGACGCGCGTCAGCGCTGCCCCGCCGCCGTGCACCACGGCAACCTTGTGGCCTTCGCGGGCCATGTCCGTGACCGCCTGGGCGCACTTGTGCATGAGCTCCTTGTCATCCAGGGCGGCGCCGCCGATCTTGACCACGATCCTCAATTCAGTCCCTCGCTTTCGTCCCAGCCGTACATCAAGTTCATGTTCTGCACCGCCTGCCCGGCTGCGCCCTTCACCAGGTTGTCGAGGCAGGAGACGATCACCAGCCGCTCGCCTTCCGGACTCAGGCAGAAGCCCACATCGCAGAAGTTGGTGTGGACGCAGAACTGGATTTGCGGCAGCTTGCCCGCGGGATACACCCGCACCCAGGGCGCGCCGGCATAGAACGCGCGGAAGCAGCTCTCGATTTCTGCGGCCTGGCTCGGCCGGCGCAGGCGCAGGTAGATGGTCGAGAGGATGCCGCGCGGGATGGGCAGCAGGTGCGGCGTGAAGATCAGTTCGCGCGCGTCGAGCTCGAGCTGCTCCAGAATCTCGCCGGTGTGGCGATGGCCGAACACCGAGTAGGCGGAAAGATTGTCCGCCACCTCGACGAAGTGGGTCTTCTGCGTGGGCTGGCGGCCCGCGCCCGAAGCGCCCGACTTGGAATCGCAGATGATCCCGTGCTCGCGATCGACCAGGCCAGCGCGCACCAGCGGCGCCAGCGCCAGGATGATTGACGTCGCGTAGCAGCCGGGGTTGGCGACGAGTTGCGCATCGCTCAACTGCTCGCGGTGCAGTTCCGGCAGACCGTACACGGCAGTTTCCGTCAGCGTGGCCGCGACTTGCGGCTCGGCGTCAGAGAAGCCGTAGATCGCGCGGTGCTCGGCCTCGCGCAGCCGCCAGGCGCCGCTCAGGTCGATGACCCGCAGGCCGCGCCGCATCGCCTCCGGAATCCACTCGCGCGAAATCTCGTGCGGCGTGGACATAAACAGCAGATCGACGCCCGCGAGCTTCGCCCAGGAAAACGGCTCCAGTGGATAGCTGCCGTTGCCGGAGATGTGCGGATAGAGGTCGGCGAGATTCGTCGGGCCGTCTTCTTTGTCACGCCGCAGCAGCAGAGGCTTGCCCAGCCGCGGATGCCGGGTGAGCAGGCGCGTCAACTCGAAGCCGGCATAACCGGTCGAGCCGACCACGGCGGTCTTGATCGCGGGCGTCATGCCAGCAACTCCTGCACCCGCGCGGCCAGCTTGCGGGCGGCTTTGCGGTCAGGACAGATCACGAGGATGGTGTCGTCGCCGGCCACCGTGCCCACGATCTCGGGCCAGTCCTCGGCATCGATCCCCGCCGCCACCGGCTGGGCGCTGCCCGGCGTGGTCTTGAGCACCAAAAGGTTCTGCGCCCCACGAATCTGGATGACGAACTCGCGCAGCAGGCGCGCGATTCGCGGCGCGCCCGCGTCCGGAGCGGCTTCGCCCGGCGGGGCCATGTAGCCCTCCGGGGTCTTGACCAGGCCGAGATCGTGGATGTCGCGCGACAGAGTGGCCTGGGTGACCTTGAAGCCCACCCGGGAGAGCCGCAGGCGCAGCTCGTCCTGGCTGGCCAGGGGCTCTTCCAACACGAGATCGAGGATGCGGTTCTGGCGCGCCAGCTTGGACATCGGTGTCAGTGTATATTTATGCACTCAAGTGTATAACACTGCATAATTATGCATGTTGCTGTATAAATATGCAACGTGCAAATATCGGCCTTGAGGAAGGCGCTGTCAACAAAAAAATTGCTGTCAATCATCTAAATTTCAAGGAGAAGACCCATGCCGCTGAAACGCCTGCCCGCCGCCGCCCTGCTGCTCGCTTTCTGTCTGGCTCCCGTCCCGCTGCGCCCGCAAGCCCCGGCAGAGACGCCCGGCGCCCCCACCGGCACCATGCTGCTGACCATCTTCCTGCGCCACGACGAGTCGAAGACCCTGGACGAAATCAACGCCCATCTGAAGCAGACCGGCTTCGACAAGAACTTTCCGCCGCCGGGCGTGGAAGTGGTCTCCTGGTACGTGATGATGGGCATCGGACAGGTGGTCACGCTGCGCTTCCCGGCCGAGAAGCTGCGAGAGGTAAACCTGGTCATCGAGCATGGCGCCTGGGGCGGGGCCTACCACACCGAGTTCTATCCGACATACGACTACAAGCCCATCTGGGAAGCGGCGCACCGGGGCGGGAAATAGCGGCGCTCTATCGGGAGGTCAGGAAGCGGTATTGCGCCTCACTGAGCGGGACCACGGAAAGGCGTCCCTGGCGCAACAACGGCGAGTCGCTGAACAGGCGGTTGGCCTTGACTTCGGCCAGCGACACGGACGCAAGCGGCTTCCCGGCCTTGATGGTCACGCGCGGCGATTTGGGATCGGCGGCATCCACCGAGACCACCCAGGCAGTGCCGACGGTGCGCTTTTCGTCGCCGGTGTGGTAGATAACCAGCTCGTCGCCCTTCTGCATCCCGCGGAGATTCTTGACGGCGACGGGATTGGTGACGCCGTCCCACACTGTGGTCTTATCGCGCTCGAGGTCGGCGAAGGAGTATACCGTCGGTTCAGTCTTCAGCAGGTAGGGCATGGGGCGTAATTCTACAGGCAGTAAATGTTTGGGGCGAGCCCTGTGGCCCGCCCCGAGTTACGGTCAACCGCAATTGGTTACGACGCTGCCTTGAGCACCGTGCAAACCGACGCGCAGATGGGCCCGCCGATGTTGAAGGTGGCGGCCGCGCGCGGGTTCTTGACCTGCAGCTCCTGCGGGGCCTTGCCCAGCAGTTGCTGCGCCGACCAGCCGATCATGGCAACGCCGGTGGCGCCGATGGGGTGCCCTTTGGCGATGAGCCCGCCGGAGGTGTTGATGGCGCACTCGCCATCCACCGCCGCCTTGCCATCCGCCCAGTACTGGGCGCCTTTGCCGGGTGCGGCTTTGCCGATCACTTCCGTCCCCAGCGCGCCCATGACGGTGAAGCAGTCGTGGACCTCGGCGACATTCACGTCCTTGGGTTTCAGGCCGGCCATCTCATAAGCCTTATTCATGGCCTTGTAGGCGCCGGCGGCGCGCAGAACGTCGCGCCCTTCCTTCTTAAGCGGATCGCTAGCCTGGGCAAAGCCGGCGATCTCGACGCACTCCGCCTTGGGCACGCCCAGCTTCTTCAGACCTTCCTCCGTGGCGAGGATGAGCGCGGCGTAGCCGTCGGTGATCTGCGAGCAATCGTAGGTCTTCAGCGGCAGGCCGTCCACGATGTACTTATTGATGCCCTCGATCTTCATGGCCTGATCGAGCGTGATCTGCACCTTGTTCATCTGGGCACAAGGGTTGTACTTGGCGTTGGCGTACTCGCAGACGGCGATCTGCGCCAGTTGCTCCTCGGTGACGCCGTACTCCTTCATGTAGTCGCGCATAACTTCGGCGAACAGGTGGGGGAATACGAACGTCTTGCCCTCACGCTCATCGGGGAAGGAGAAATATCCCAGCACCTCGCCGATAAGCTTGCCGTCCATCTTGCCATCGTTGTCGCGCATCTTCTCGTAGCCGAGCGCGACCCCGGTGTCACCCCAGCCCAGTTGCAGCTTCTGGATGACCGACAGCACGGCCTGGCCGCCGGAGGCGCAGGCGTTTTCCACCATCTCCATCGGTTTCGATTCCATGCCGGGCGTCATGGCCATCAGCCCGGAAAGCAGGCCCTGGTGGTTGAGCGTGAAATTGCAGGCCGCGCCAATGGAGCCGACATCAATGGCCGCGGGCGGGACGTTGATCTGGCGACAAACGCTCTCGATAGCATTGCGGACAATCTGTGGCACAGTCATGGCCATCAGCTTGCCGAACTTGGATTGGTTATAAGCTGCGATATAAACAGGCTTCATGCTCTCTCTCCTGTAATGCGTCCTTCGGCCTCACTAGAATTAGATGCTTTACCCCTCGGGTTAGAACTCCATTGTCTTTAGGTTAGGACTGATGGTCAGTCGAGCCTGGGTCGCTTTCTGCACGTCCTCAGCCGTGAGACCCGGCGCAACTTCCTCCAGGACCAATCCCTTGCCCGGCACCACCTTGATGTATGCCATCTCGGTCACGATGGTGTCGACCACTTTGACGCCGGTCAGCGGCAGCGTGCATTTCTTCAGGATCTTGGACTCGCCTTCCTTGGTGGTGTGCTCCATAGCGATCACCACCCGGCGGGCGCCCGCGACCAGGTCCATAGCACCGCCCATGCCTTTCACCATTTTACCCGGAATCATCCAGTTGGCCAGGTTACCTTCTTCATCCACTTCCATGGCGCCGAGCACGCTCAGATCGACGTGTCCGCCGCGGATCATGGCAAAGGAATCGGCGCTGGAGAAGTACGAGGTCCCGGGAATTTCCGTGACGGTCTCTTTGCCCGCGTTGATCAGGTCAGGATCTTCCTGCCCTGCAAGGGGGTAGGGACCAATGCCCAGCATGCCGTTTTCGCTCTGCAGAACCACGTCCATGCCTTTGGGAACGAAGTTCGCGACAAGCGTCGGCATCCCGATCCCAAGGTTCACGTAAAAGCCGTCGCGCAGCTCCTGTGCGATGCGCTTTACGATGCGATCGCGTTTGCTGGTGTCTTTTGCTGGTTTCACTGCTGGTTTCTCTACCGTTGCTGTTGCCATGCCAAAACCTCCCATTCTGTCTTGCGCCCGCAAAGGGCGGCTAGGCGGCTGCGCGCACCGTGCGCCGCTCAATGCGCTTCTCATACTCGACGCCCTGGAAAATGCGCTTCACATAGATGCTGGGCAGGTGTACCTGGTCCGGATCGATCGCTCCCACTTCGACCAGATGCTCGACTTCGCAAATCGTGACATCCGCGGCCGTGGCCATCATTGGGGCGAAGTTGCGTCCGGTCTTGCGGAACACCAGGTTGCCCCACTTGTCGCCCTTCCAGGCTTTGATCAGCGCGAAGTCGGCCCGCAGGGCCTGCTCCATTACGTAAGGCTTGCCGTTGAATTCACGAGTCTCCTTGCCATCGGCGATGATGGTGCCGTATCCTGTTGGGGTAAAGAATGCCGGGATGCCGGCTCCGCCCGCCCGAACGCGTTCGGCGAAGGTTCCCTGAGGCGACAGTTCCAGCTCCAGTTCTCCGCTGAGCACGAGTTGTTCGAACAGCTTGTTTTCGCCGACGTAGGTGCCGATCACCTTTTTGACCTGACGATTCTGCAACAGAATTCCCAGGCCAAAATCGTCCACTCCGGCGTTGTTGCTGATCACGGTCAGGTTCTTGACACCCTTGCGCGCCAGCGCCTTGATCAGATTTTCGGGAATGCCGCACAGTCCGAAGCCGCCTACCATAATGCTGGCTCCGTCCTTGATGTCGCGAATTGCCTCATCTGCATTTGCTACGACTTTATTCATATGATTTGCTCCGTTGCCATAGGCACGCGGCTGATGGCTGCGTGCCGGTTCTGGATCCTTTAACAACCACTCCGACGCCCGTGTTGCCGGTCACACTTACTTCACCGGCGGCAGATAAACCATGTAGCGTGCAAACAGCCAGCACAGGAAAAACACGATCGGGATGTGAATAATCAATTGCAGCACCGCATACCCGACCAAGTCCCTGGCCTTCAACTTCAGAATGCCCAGCAAGGGAAGCATCCAGAAGGGGTTAATCAGGTTGGGCAGGGCTTCCGCCGCGTTGTAGATCTGCACCACCCACCCCAGATGCACATGATGGAGATTTGCCGCCTGCAGCACATAGGGCGCCTCGATCACCCACTTGCTGCCTCCGGATGGAACAAACACGCCCAACACCGCGGAGTAAACGGCTACAAGAAGTGGATACGTGCCGTGCGTACTGACCGAGACGAACAACTTTGCGAGCCAGTCGGAGATGCCGGTGCCCACAATGATGCCGAAGATGACTGCGTAAAACGGAAATTGGATTAGGACTCCGCCGGTGGCGGGAACGCAATCGGCCACGGCACGTATGAACCGCTTGGGACACCAGTGTAAGAGCAGCCCCACCGTGATGAACATCAGGTTGTAGGTGTTGAGATCAAGCGCAGCCAGCGCGCCCTGCGGCGAAGTACGGAAAACGTCGACCAGGTACCAGCCCAGCAGCACAACCACCAAGATGGTCAGCAGCGGGCTATATTCCAGCCACTCGCCAGGCTTGGTTTTGGCCTCCAGCTTCGCCGCCGTGGACTCGTACTGGATGCCGTAGGACTCGGCCGTCCTCGCGCGCTCCGGCGATGGCGCCGACAAATACGCGATCAATACCGAGACTACAATCAGCACCGCTGCCGTCACGATGCTTTGCCACAGGAACAGCGTCTGGGTGAGGGGGATCAAGCCGCTAATGTTGAACAGCGAGGGCGGGATGGCGCCTTTGGTCGCCATCAACATCGCCGCCGAGGATGACAGACCCATGGCCCATACCGCGCCCAGTCCCAGATAGGCCGCTGCTCCGGCCGCCCGGTAATCCATGCCTTTGACGCGACGCGACAATTCGCGTACGAACAAACCACTGAAGATCAGGCTCAGGCCCCAAGAGATGAGCGAAGTCAGGGTGGAGAACAGCGCCACCATGGCAATCGCGCCGCGAGGCGTCTTGGGAACTTCCGCCAAGCGCTTGATAAGCCGCTGCACGAGCGGGGTGGAAGCCACCACGTAGCCGCCGATGATGATCATCACCATCTGCATGGTGAACGGCACCAGTGCCCAGAAGCTCTTTCCACCTTGAACCGCCATCTTCGTCGGACTCTGATGCAGGAAAAGCCCAATAACAAAGACGATCACAATGCCGGCCAGGGCAAATACCAGCGGATCGGGAAACCAGCGCTCACTCCAGTTCGCAAGCACCAGACCAAAGCGAACCAGGCTCCCTTCCCGCGCCGGGGGCGGGACCGGCTTTCGCGATGTAACCGGAGGTTGAACCACCTCCGGGGTAAGAGTGGCACTCATATGAATCCTTTCGAATGAAAGATGGGAGACAGCCTGCAGTTGCTCGCCCGGTGGATTCCGAAGCACGCTGCTCGCGCGAGACATTAATCCAGAAAGGAGCCGCAGTCGGTGACCCGGCTCACGTCAGGGCGTGACTGGACTTGAAAAAGCAGGAGGCAGGAGGCAGGGGGCAGGAGGCAGGTATTGTCCTTCCTGCGTCCTGCTTCCTGCTCTCAGGCTGCCCGGCTGAAGGCTTCCTTGTTCACTACCCAGGGCATCTTGGTGTAATCGCCGCCGTAGTTCTTCTCCAGCACGTCGATCAGGCCCTGCACGCAGCGGCCAGCCATGCCTTTGTTGGGATCGGCAGAGAGGCGGGTAATCTTGCCGGCGCTGGCGAAATGGGGAAACAGGCGGCAGCGGTCGGCGATGGCGGGATCGCGCAGCGGCGAATCGCCGGGCAGCGGCTCCTGCTCATAGACGTCGAGGGCGGCGCCGGCGATCCAGCGCTCGCGCAGCGCCTTGGCCAGGGCGGCTTCGTCCACCACCGGCCCGCGCGAGGTGTTCACCAGATAGGCGGTGGGCTTCATCATGCGCAGCAGGCGTTCGTTGAAGAGGTGATAGGTGGGGGCGTCGCTCTCACCCGGGCGGATGAGCGGCACGTGGACGGTGACGTAATCCGCCTGGCGCAGCGCCTCCTCCAGGGTCACGTACTTGATGGTCATCCGCTCGTGGTAAAGGCCGTGCTTGTAGCGCAGGTCCTTGATCTCCTGGATGGCCTGAACGTACTTGGTGTTTTGGAACGCCGGGTCGTAGCACAGGATGTGCATGTCGAAGCCGGTGCACTTCTTGATGATGGCCTGGCCGATGCGGCCGGTGCCGATGACGGCCATGGTCTTGCCCGTCACTTCATCGCCCAGGAACGGCAGGTAGGGATGCCAGTAGTCCCAGCGGTTCTCACGCACCAGATGTTCCGCGTCCCACAGCTTGCGGGCGAGCGCGGCCAGGATGAAGAAGGCGAACTCGGAGGTGGTCTCGGTGAGCACATCCGGGGTGTTGGTGAAGGGGACCTTGTAGCGGTTGGCGTCGGCGCGGTTGATGTTGTCGAAGCCGACGGCGAACTGGGATACGACCTTCAGCGTGCCCTTCCCTGCCTCGAAGACCTCGGCGTCGATCTGGTCGCGAATGGTGGTGATGAGGCCGTCGATGCCGGAGCGCAGCTTTTCCAGAATGAGCGCTTTGGGCGGCGCCTGCGGCTGGGGATAGACCTCCACCTGGTATTCCCGGTCACGCAGAACGTTCAAGGCTTCGTCGCCGATGTCGGCGGTGGCAAAAACACGAAAAGGTTGGCTCATGTTGTTTG
>DATNJE010000203.1:0-4038 GCA_035604095.1 Terriglobales bacterium | reverse complement strand
CTGGGGGCTTTCCTGGCGCAGGCGACCGACGGCAACGCCGAGGAAGTCGTGGTCCGTTATTCCGGCCCCATGGTGGAGTGGAAGACGGAGCTGCTGCGCAACGCGGCGCTGAAGGGCATCATCAACCACATGCTCTCCGAGCATGCCAACCTGGTGAACGCGGCGGCCATCGCCAACGAGCGCGACATCAAGGTGCGGGAGACGAAGAAGCCGCGCCCCTCCAGTGGTGGCGCCGCCAACGTGCTCTCGGTTTCGCTCCGAACCACGGCGGAGGAGCACCGGGTGCGGGGCACGGTGCTGCACGACAAGTTCCCGCGCCTGCTAGGCGTGGACGACATCGACGTGGAGGCCCCGCTGGAGCGCAACCTGGTGTACATGCGCAACCTGGACGTGCCCGGCGTGATCGGCAAGATCGGCACCATCCTCGGCGACCACCACATCAACATCGCCAACTTTTCGCTGGGCCGGCAGGAGAAAGAGGGCAAGACGGCGGAAGCCATCGCCGTGGTGCACGTCGATTCCGTCGTGCCGGAAGAGGTGCTCAACGCGCTGCGCAAGGTGGAAGCGGTGAAGGTGGCCCGGGCAATGCGGCTATAAAGTCCGCCACGGATTTTCACGGATCAATACGGATCAATTCTTTTATCCGCGTGAAATTCGTGAAAATCCGTGGCGTTTTTATTCGCTGTTCTGCCGCTGCAGCTTGCGGCTCTCGGCCAGCATGCCCATGGAGTGCATCAGGTTCTGCAGGGTGACGATGCCCACCAGGTGTTCGCCATCCACGACGGGGATGATGCTGAGGTTCTTGGCGGTGATCTTACGGAAAGCGGAAGCCAGGGTCTCGGTGCGCTCGGCGCTGTCGTAGGCGCTGTTCATCACCGACTGCACGTACGCGTTGCCGCCAAAGCGCAGCGCGTCCAGGATCTTCTGGCGCGAGATCACGCCCACCATGTTGCTGCCGCGCACCACGGGAAAATCGTCCTGCAGGGAATGGACGGCCTTGGACAGAGCGTGCTCCAGGGTGTCGGCCGGGGACAGGGTGGAGAACTCGGTGAGCATCACGTCTTCCATGCGCACCGTCTCCAGCACCGCCTGGAACTCGATGCTGCGCTCCTCCAATTGCGCCGCCACGAAGATGAACAGCCCCACCACCGTGAACCACAGGCTGTACATGCCCAGAACGAAGAACACGATGGCGAACCCCTGGCCGATGGTGACGGCGCGGCGGGTCGCCGGCAGGTAGTCCATGCGGCGGGTCAGAACCGCGCGCAGGATGCGGCCGCCGTCCAGCGGGTAGGCCGGGAGCACGTTCAGCAAGCCTAGAAAGATGTTCGTCCACACCAGGCTGCGCAGCAGGCTGGCGGAGTGGATCCAGGGCCGCGCCCCCAGGTGCGCGCCGGGAACGGCAGCCTCGATCAGCACTGCCGCGGCGGCGGCAATGCCCAGACTCAGCAGCGGGCCGGCCATGGCGATGCGGATCTCGCGCGCGGGGTCCGGCTTGCGGGACGCGAAGGGCGCGTTGTCCATGATGCTGACGCCGCCCAGCGGGAGCAGCACGATGGAGCGTACCGGGACGCCGTTGCGTATCGCCACCACGGAGTGAGCGAGCTCGTGCAGCAGGGCCGAACCCAGCATGAGCAACATCAGCACCACCCCGCGCAGAGCGTCGTGGGTGGTGTGGGAGAGCGGTGGCGTCATCCAGATGGGAAGCAGCAGGACGAGAGAAAACACGTGGATCCGTAGCTCCGCGCCCAGCAGATGTCCCGCCGATATGGACCAGTTCTTCACAGAAACGAGGCACTAAGCTCCCTCACGACATTGTATACATTAGACGCCGGGCTGGGGCAGCCGTTGGTCGTTGGTCGTTCGTCGTTGGTGAGCAGGATGCGCATCATAGCGGGAAAATACCGGAGCCGTCCGTTGCGCTCGCTGCGCGGCATGGACGTGCGCCCCACCACCGACCGCTTGCGGGAAACCCTGTTCAACGTGCTGGCCCCGCAGGTCGAGAATTCGGTGTGGCTGGACCTCTACGCGGGAACCGGCGCCGTCGGGATCGAAGCCCTGAGCCGGGGAGCGCGAACCGTGTATTTCGTGGAGGCGTCGCGGAAAGCGGTCGCGGTCATCCGGCAGAATCTGCGATCGCTCGCCATCGAGAGAGGCTACGAGGTGCTGGAGCGCGAGGCGGAACCGGCGCTGCGGCTGCTCGATTCCCTCGCGGTGAGCTGCGACGTGTGCTTCCTCGATCCACCGTACCGAAGGGAGCAGGCCTACGCCGAAGTGCTTGGCTTCTTGGGAGAGTCGCGGCTGCTGAAGGCCTCCAGCATCGTGGTGGCGGAACACGAAAAGCATTTCGATCCGGGCGGAACGTTTGGCGCGCTGGAACGCTACCGGGAACTCAGACAGGGAGACGCGGTGCTGAGCTTCTATAGGATTGGGTAATTGGGTACTTTGTTAGGCGGATAATTTCACCGCCGAGACGCAGAGGTCGCCGAGGATTATTTTTCTGATCTCGGCGCGCTCGGCGTCTCGGCGGTGGAATCGACTCCCGCGTGAATCCGCGGCGAAGAAGTTACGCCAGCAGTTCGTTAGTCCGCCGGTAGATGGGGTGTTGCATCTCCGCGAGCTCGTTCTTCACCAGGTTCAGGCCGTAGACACAGCGCTCGAATTCGTGCGAGAGCCGCGCGAACAGCGGCGCGACCTTGGCGTATTCGAAGATTTCGAATTTGGAGACGATGTAATAGCTCTCCTTGCCGGCCTTCATGAAGTCGATAAAGTTTTCCAGGCGCTGGCGCCGCAGGCGGAAATGGTTGATGCTCTCGGGAAACATCCCGGTGAAAAACAGGGTGTAATCGCCGATGTGTTTGCGCACCTGGCGCTCGCGATCGAAGGACGGGGCTTCGCCATAAATGGGGTTGGACTCGATCAGCATCTCGCCCACATCGTCGAGCGGGCGCTCGGAGGCGTTGCGGATCTTGTGGAGCTGTTCGACCTCGCAGAACTCGGTAAGCAGGGCAGCCACGTACTCGCTGACCTCCTGGTTGCGCAGGCCGACGCCTTCGGAAAAATTCCGGCTTACCAGCTCCAGGAAAAGTTGCTGCAACGGATGCGATTCCGGGATCATAGCCCTATTTCCCCCGCGCCCCTTCCCAATGTGGTTGGGCGAGTGATACACCCAGTCTATCGGCCCACGCAAGTGACAAATGCATTGCGTGGCGAACCTTTAGTAACGCTGGCAGGTCCTTGGTAACCGCGCAACCCGCGCCGGACGAGCGTTTCCGGTTCATGTAGATTTGGATTGCCGGGACGCGCTTGCGGTTACCTGGAACTGGAGTCCGGACGTGCAAGATTGGCAGGCAACCTTTCAGAGTGCTAACGAGATAGCGGGAGAACGACATGGCACGACAGAATATTTCAAGCGGCACACCCTGGGAGCCGGTGGTGGGATACTCGCGGGCGGTGCGCGTTGGCCCCTACGTTCATGTGGCGGGAACCACGGCTACCGGCCCGGACGGCATGATTGTTGGGATCGGCGACGTCTACGCCCAAGCGGTGCAGACGCTGCGCAACATCGAGAGCGCGCTGGGGAAGGCCGGCGCCGGCCTCAAGGACGTTGTGCGCACCCGCATTTTCGTCACGGATATCAGCCAGTGGGAGCGGGTGGGACGAGCGCACGGGGAATTTTTCGGCGACATCCGCCCGGCCACCTCGATGGTCCAGATCAGCCAGTTGATCTCGCCAGAGATGCTGGTGGAGATTGAAGCCGACGCCTATGTGGGAGATTGAGCCCTTGGGTCATAGTGACTCAAGGTTTTGCCAATCGGCAGCAACAGGTTTTTCCCGCATTGGAAACCGTAACCGCGGCCGGCGGCTCCGCATCTGGCTTGACACGGCGTGCAGGCGGCAGATAATAGCCAATCCGGCGGGAGCAGTGAGAAAGAGGCGATATGGGACTCTTGAAGTTGTGCGACGAAAAACCGCCCACCGTGGGGATTGAAGCGACCGTAGCCGAGGCCATCCAGGTAATGCTCGACAAGAGCGTGG
>DATNJE010000202.1:0-9576 GCA_035604095.1 Terriglobales bacterium | reverse complement strand
TGATTGCCATCGGCGGCGTGCAGAACCCGCAGTCCCGGAGCTTCCAGCGTGGTCTCGATCAGCGTTCTCAGGCTTTCTTCATCATCGGCAATCAAGACGGTTTTCATTATGGCCCTCGGTCCTATATATCGGCCCGATCATAAAATACGACAGTGAAGATGAGGTCATTGCACGCACACCTCCAGCCGGCGAGCAAATTTTGGGAATGGCGCTATCGCGACCTTAGTATGGAGTTGCCGCCGCAACGGCGGGAATGGGATGGCACCAGAAACGCTCCGCGTGTTGCCAATCTGGTAAGAATCGCCACTGCGCGTTTCAATTGGGGAAGCGGCCATCCACAGCGTTGTACGGTTGGACCACGATCATCCCCGACTCATGGCGGGCACCTTGCTAATCGCGCCTTGCGCAACTTTTTCCCCTCTGTGAGAGAATAGTGAGAATCTGCGGTGTGGACTGATGCCCCTATTTGGTAGTTATGCGCTGTTGCTGGCGCTCGCCCTAAGTGTCTATTCCCTGGTCGCCGGCGCGATAGCCCTGATGCGGCGTGGTGTTTCCGCCGATCGTATCGGCGACACCGCGCGGCGGGCGGGAATGGCCGTGTTCATCGCGCTCACCGCTGCGGCGGTGGCGCTGGTGGCCGCCGCCTTCACCGACGATTTCTCCGTCGCCTACGTCTTCCACCACAGCAATCGCGATCTCGCCATCCCCTATAAGTTCTCCGTGCTGTGGTCGGGACAGGAAGGCTCGCTGCTGTTCTGGGCGTGGCTGCTCTCCGCCTACGGATTTGTCCTGCGCTGGCGGCACAAGGTAGATACGCGCCTGGTGGCTTATGCCTCGGTGATCGTGGCCGCGGTGCAGGTGTTCTTTATCCTGCTCATCAATTTCCCCGCCAATCCCTTCGCCATGATGATCGGCGACCTCCCCGCCGACGGCAACGGACTGAACCCGCTGCTGCAGTATCCGGAGATGGTGATCCATCCCCCGATGCTCTACCTGGGGTATGTCGGCTTCTGCATCCCGTTCGCCTTTGCCCTGGGCGCGCTGATCATGAAGTATCCCGGGGAGAAATGGATCCACATCACCCGCCGCTGGACCATGGTGACATGGCTCTTCCTGAGCTGCGGCGTTGCCCTCGGCGCCCATTGGGCGTACTCGGTATTGGGTTGGGGCGGATACTGGGGCTGGGACCCGGTGGAGAACGCCTCGTTCATCCCCTGGCTCACCGGCACCGCCTTCCTGCATTCCGTCATGATGCAGGAGAAGCGCGGCATGCTGAAGATGTGGAACATGTGGCTGATCTTCGCCACCTTCATGCTCTCGATTCTCGGGACCTTCCTGACGCGCTCGGGCGTGGTCAGCTCGGTGCACGCCTTCGCACAATCCTCGATCGGCACCTGGTTCCTCGTCTTCCTGGCGCTCACCTTCGCCACCTGCGCGTATTTCTTCGTGCTCAATCGCGGCGAACTGAAGAGCGAGAACAAACTGGAATCGCTGGTCTCGCGCGAATCCAGCTTCCTGTTCAACAATCTGGTGCTGCTGGCGGCCTGCTTCGCGGTGCTGTGGGGGACGCTGTTCCCCGTGCTCTCGGAGTGGGTGCAGGGCACCAAGATCACGGTGGGGCCGCCGTTCTTCAATCGCGTGATGCTGCCCATCACCATGCTCCTTTTGGTGCTGACCGCGGTGGGACCGCTGCTGGCCTGGCGCAAGACGTCGCTGGAGAGCCTGCGGCGCAACTTCCTCTGGCCGGTCGTCGCGGCCGTGGCAACCGCCGTCCTGCTGATCGCCTTCGGCATGCGTCCGTGGCAGGACATGTCCGTTTTCTATTCGCTGATGGCCATCTCGCTTTCAGTGCTGGTGATGGCCACGGTAGCTTCGGAGTTCATTCGCGGCGGACGCGTGATTCGCGAAAAGACCGGGCAAAGCCTGCTGGCCTCGATGGTGCAGTTGACGCGCCGCAACACCCGCCGCTACGGCGGATACCTCGTCCACCTCGGCGTGGTGGTGAGCGTGATCGGCATCGCCGGCTCCGCCTTCAACCAGCAAAACGAGGCGCCGCTGGGCGTGGGCGACCGCATGAGCATCGGCCCGTACACCCTGGTGGGCCGCTCCTATACCCAGGACGACAATCCCAACTATGGCAGCGAGTCCGCCATCGTGGACGTCTACAAGGGCAACGACAAAGTGGCCACCATGTATCCCGAGCGGCGGATGTTCAAGACCAGCGGCCAGACCGCTACTATCGTGGCCAACCGTTCGACGCTGAAGGAAGATCTCTACCTGGTCTATGCCGGCCGCAACGAAGAGAACGGCCCGCCCGTCATCCGCGCCCACTTGAACCCGCTGGTCATGTGGCTCTGGCTGGGGGTTTACGTCGTGATCTTCGGCACGCTGGTGGCGCTGGTGCCCAACGCGGCCGCAGTCACCTTGCGGCAACCGGTGCGCGCCCCGGCCGCAGCGGCGGTGGAGGCGGGTGACTGATGGCGCGGAAATATTTGTTTCACCTGTCATCCCGAGCGCAGCGCGAGCGAACTTTGCGACTGAGCGCACGTCGAGGGACCCCTACCTGGCTCAGGATGTTCCAACTCGCTGCCGTTTTCCTCGCCGCCACCTTTCTCCTCGGCGCCGATCCCAGCGGCGCGCGCTTTGAAAACCTTGGCCACAAGCTGATGTGCCGCTGCGGCTGCAATCAGATCTTGCTGGAGTGCAACCACGTCGGCTGCGCCTACTCCGAGAAGATGCGGCAGGAACTGATGGCTGGCCTGCAGGGTGCGGACAGCGATGACCTGGTCCTGCAGCGCTTCGTGCAGGAGTACGGCGGTGTGGTGCTGGCCGCGCCTCCAGCCACCGGCTTCAACCGGGTAGCGTGGATCACTCCGTTCGCCGCGCTGGGCGCGGGAATTTTCGCCGTGGTGTGGGTCGTCCGGCGCTGGAGATCCGGCCCGCCACCAGCACCCCCCGCTGCGCCCCCTGGCGATGTGGTGGAGATCGATGAGTTCCGCGAGCGCGCCCGCAGGGAGACGGAGCTATGATCGTCGTCCTTTGCGTGCTGTTTACCATGATCCTCTTCTTCTATGTTTTCTATACGGAAGACGAAGTTTGGGTGGGCGAGGAAAAGACGCGGCTGGGATACCTCTACGAGCGCAAGGAAGTGATCTACGAGAACCTGCGCGACCTGAACTTCGAGTACAAGGCGGGAAAATTTCCGGACACCGACTTCCAAGCCATGCGCGCCACGCTGGAAGCGGAAGCCGCGCAGGTGCTGGCCGAAATCGAACAACTGGAGAACGTGGCCAGCGCGGCAATCCCCGCGCCGTCCAGAAAAGGAGCCCGGAGTTGAAGATCCCGAACATGCTGCGCGTGCTGGCGGCCTTGCTGGCGCTGAGCGCGTTGTCCACGGCCACCAACCTGAAAGGCACGGTAAAGAACGGCACCACCGGCAAGCCCGCCGCCGGTGATGACGTGGTTCTGCTGGATATGTCGCAGGGCATGCAGGAAGCTGCCCGCACCAAGTCCGACGCCCAGGGACGCTTCAGCTTCAACTACGAAGAGACCGGCGGGCCACACATGGTCCGCGCGCTGCACCAGGGGGTGAACTACTTTCCTCAGGGCGGCATTATTCCGCCGGGGACCAGTACCGCCGAGGTGACGGTGTATGACGCCGCCGCGAGAGTCCCGGGCATTGGTCTGACCGTGGACATGCTGCGCGCGCAGTCGGAAGGCAGTAATCTTCAGGTGACCGAACTCTGGGTGGTAAAGAACCCTTCCAGCCCTCCGCGCACCCAGATGAGCGACAACGCCTTCGAGATCATATTGCCCCCGGAGGCGCAAGTGGAATCCGGGATGGCCTCCGGTCCCGGCGGGCAGCCGGTCAACTCAGCGCCGGTACCGCAATCGGAAAAGAACAAGTACGCGTTCATCTTTCCGCTGCGGCCGGGAGAAACCCGTTTCCAGGTGAACTATCGCCTGCCCTACTCGGGCAAGATCAAGTTCAGCCCCAAGCCGCTCTATCCCACCGATCACGTCGTGATCATGCTGCCGAAATCCATGCAGTTCGCAGGCGGCGGCGCCGGATACCAGACCATGAGCGGCGGCGACCCCGACGCCAACATCCAGGTGATCACCAACGTCAACCCCGGACAGGACTTGAGCTTCAACCTCTCAGGCACGGGCACCATCCAGGAAGGACGACAGACAGCAACTGCCGGCGGCGGCGGTGGGCAGGGTAGCGGAATGGCGCCGCGCCGCGGCGGTCCCGGCGGCGGACTGGGCGCGCCGGAAGAAACTCCGGATCCGCTGCACCGTTATCGCGGATTCATCCTGGGCGGGCTGGCGGTGGCGCTGGCGCTGGGCGTGTTTTACGTCGTGACGCGACCGAAGCCGGCGATCGCGGTCAGCAATGCTGTACTACAGCAGCCCGCGGCAACCACCAAGCGAGCGGCAGCCTCGCCACCGCGTGCAGACGTTCCACCCGTGGCCGCGACGCCGCAGCGAAATGGCGATCGTCTGCTCGACGCGCTGAAAGAGGAGCTGTTCCAGCTCGAGCTGGAGCGCCATCAGGGAAAAATTTCCGCCGAAGAATACGAGAAGGCCAAAACCGCCCTCGACACCACGCTGGCACGCGCTGCCAAGCGAGCAAACTCCTAGCGAGGTAGCGCCGGCCTCTGGCCGGCTGTCGCGAGGGCGTCCCGCCCTCGCCGCCGAGACGGCGGCGCTACATTGCTGCCGCCCCTGGAACCGCCCGTAACTCTCTGACGTATAAGCTACTGTAGGCACGCATCCGCGCGCCCGGCGCATCATCTATATACAAGGTGTCCCTATATGGGCAACGCACTGAAAACCGCACTTCTGCTGGGGCTGCTGACCGGCTTCATGATCCTGGTGGGCGACTGGCTCGGCGGCCAGAACGGCATGATCCTGGCCCTGGGGCTTGCCGCCGTCATGAACTTCGTCTCCTATTTCTTCTCCGACAAGATCGCGCTCATGACCTATCGCGCGCAGCCGGCCACGCGCGAACAACTGCCGCGCGTGTATGAAGTCGTGGAGCGCATCACGCAGCGGCAGGGCCTGCCCATGCCCAAGATCTACGTGATCCCGACGGACTCGCCCAACGCCTTCGCCACCGGCCGCAACCCGAGCCACGCTTCGGTCGCGGTGACCCAGGGCATCCTCAACCTGCTCGATGACGAGGAACTGGAAGGCGTGCTGGCACACGAACTGGGGCACGTGCGCAACCGCGACATCCTGATCAGTTCCATCGCCGCCACCCTGGCCGGCGCCATCACGATTCTGGCGCGCATGGCCTACTGGGGCGCGCTGTTCGGCGGCATGGGCGGACGCGACCGCGAAGATCGTGGCGGAGGCGGCCTCGGCGCACTGTTCATGCTAATCCTCGCGCCTTTTGCGGCCATGCTCATCCAGCTCGCTGTGTCGCGCTCGCGCGAGTATCAGGCCGACGCCACCGGCGCCCACTTTACCGGCAATCCCTACGCACTGGCGCGCGCCCTGCAGAAGTTGGATGCCTATTCGAAACGGATCCCCATGGTCGCTTCGCCTTCGAGCGCGCACCTGTTCATCGTGCAGCCGCTGTTGGGGATAAACTTCGCCGGCCTGTTCTCGACTCATCCACCCATCCGCAAGCGCATCGAGCGCCTGACCGGAAGGCCGCCGGAGCTCTTGGAGCAGTAGCCAGTACTCGGTACTTGGTACAATCCCAGACAGCATGGCCTCTCGCACCGCTTCGGAACCCGTGCAGCGCGCGATGCAGCTCGAAGGCGCGCTGCGCCGCGTCATCCGCGGCACCGACGAAGTCGTGCGCTTGGCGCTGGTGGCGCTGTTCGCACGCGGTCATTTGCTGATCGAGGGCGTTCCCGGCGTGGGCAAGACCACGCTGGCGCACGCGCTGGCGCGCGGCCTGGATTGCTCGTTCCAGCGCATCCAGTTCACCAGCGACATGCTGCCCAGCGACGTGATGGGCATCTCCATCTACTCGGCCATCGAGCAGCGTTTCGAGTTCAAGCCGGGGCCGGTGTTCACCAACGTCCTGCTCGCCGACGAGATCAACCGCACCACGCCCAAAACGCAGTCCGCGCTGCTCGAGGCCATGAACGAGGGCCAGGTGACGGTGGACGGCCACTCACATCGCCTGCCGCAGCCCTTTCTGGTGGTCGCCACGCAGAATCCGGTCGAGCACCACGGCACCTATCCGCTGCCGGAATCGCAATTGGACCGCTTTCTGGTGCGGGCCCGCATGGGATATCCCACGGGCGAGGGCGAGCGCGAGATCCTGCGCTCGGAAGCCGGCGCCGCGCGGCTCGACGAGGTGCTGCCGGTGCTCAGCACCGCCGACGTGGTCGCCATCCAGGAAGAAGTCGCCAAGGTGCGGGTGGACAACTCGCTGCTCGACTACACGCTGGAGATCGTGCGCAAGACGCGCGACTCCGAGTTCCTTTCGCTCGGCGTGTCGCCGCGTGGCTCGCTCATGCTCTACCGCGCCGCGCAGGCCATGGCCTATGTGGAAGGCCGCGATTTCGCCGTGCCGGAAGATTTCAAGTCGCTGGCCGTACCGGTATTCGCCCACCGCGTGGTGGTCAATGCGCGCTACTCCTCGATGCTCAAAAAGTCCGAGCAGGCGGAGCAGGTCCTGCGCGAGATCGTGGAGAGCGTTGCCGTGCCCACGTAGGGCCCGGCTGCAATCCCCTGCTACATGACGTTTTTCTTTGCCGCAGGCTTGGGCTTGCTCACGCTCAGCGCCTGCTCCGCCGGGATTTCATTGCCGCTCTTGTCTACGTAGTGGATGTCGAATGCGGCGTCGCCCGAGAGAAAAGCCGTACAGGCCGTAGCGCAGGTGAACGCGTGCGGGTGTTTTGAAGGAATGTAAGCGAAGCCTCCGCGATCCACCGTCGAGCTCGTGCCGTCCTGCATCTGCATTTTTCCAGAGCCACTGACCAGTATTAATTCTTCAGCCGACGTATGCCAGTGCATCGGCACTCGGCAGCCGCTGGTGAACTTTAGCAGCAGCGTAAACGCGCCCTTGCTCGGGTCTCCGTGCTCGACTGCCATGGTGAGGCACGACGGCAAATTGGGACCGGGACCGAATTTCAACTGGCCAGAGTTGGCGATGTGAGTCTCGTCCGCGCCCTGGGCCCAGGCGCACAGCGCAACTAATCCGACAGCGGCAACGAGCAGCACGAACCGGCAAGCGTATCGCTTCATTTTTCTCCGCCTCCTTGTAAGGCTTACTACGGCGCACGATTCTAGGTCAAAGAGCCACGGCGTGACAATTCGCGGCTTGCGGGCGCGCGATGGTATCGTTATGCGCGATGAACGTGCTGCGCTTCTTGATGTTGCTTGCGCTGGTGGTCTGGATCGGCGGAATTATTTTCTTCGCCGCCGCCGTGGCGCCCACTGTGTTCAAAGTTCTGCCAACGCGCCACCTCGCGGGCGCGGTGGTCACGCGCTCGCTAGGCATCCTGCATTGGATGGGCATCTTCTGCGCCATCGTGTTTCTCGTCACGTCGATGCTGCACACGTACTCCGCCCGCGGCGCCGCGCATCCGCTGGCTCCGCGTCACTTGCTCGTGTACGTGATGCTGGCGCTCACCCTTATTTCCCAATTCGTGGTCTCGGCCAAGATGGCCGCCCTGCGCGCTGCCATGGGCGAGATCGATCTCGTGCCCATCGCCGACGCCCGCCGCATCGCCTTCAACCAGTTGCACGCGTGGTCCACGCGGCTGGAGTCGGGCGTGTTGATCCTCGGCCTGATTGTGCTGTTTCTGACCGCCCGGCGTTTATCATGAAGGCGGCTCTTAGCTATTAGCTCTTGGCTCTTAGCTTTTTGTCGACACGTCGTCTGTGCTCACGATGAAAAGCTAAAAGCCAAGAGCTAACAGCCAAGAGCTGCCCTTATGAAATCCGGCATCATCGGCCTGCCGCAGGTAGGCAAGACATCGCTGTTCACGATCCTGACCAAGGCGCACGTGGAAGCGCACGGCGGACGCGAGGCCCACATCGGCGTCGCCCGCGTTCCCGACGTGCGTCTCGACAAGCTGGCCGCGCTCTACAACCCGCGCAAAACCATCCACGCCTCCATCGAGTACGCGGACGTGGCCGCCATCGGGCAGGAAGCGCTCAAGGACACAGCCTACGCCACCGCGCTGCGCAGCGTGGACGCGCTGGTGCACGTGCTGCGCGCCTTCGACGATCCGGCCGTGCCGCACGTGGGCGCCATCGATCCCGCGCGCGACGCCCGCAACGTCGAGTTCGACCTGATGGTCAACGACCTCGGCCAGATCGAGAAGCGCCTCGAACGCCTGGTCAAAGATCTGAAAAAGATGCGCTCGCCCGAGCTCGAGAAAGAGCACGAGCTGATGGTGAAGTCCAAGGAGCAACTGGAGCGCGAGCGTCCGCTGCGCGAGCTGGAGCTGGTCCCAGAGGATCGCAAGCGGCTGCGCGGGTTCATGTTCCTCAGCCAGAAGCCGATCCTCTACGTCCTCAACGTGGGCGAGAGCGCCGATCTCGGCAGCGAGCTCGAGCGCGCGGTAGAGAAGTTCGGCCTGCAAGAGATCGCCTCACGACCCAATGCCGGCGCCACCGCCATCTGTGGCAAAGTGGAAGCCGAACTCGCCGAGATGGACGACGCCTCCGCCGCCGAGTTCCTCTCCAGCTACAACCTGAAGGAAAGCGGCCTGGTGCGGCTCATCCGCAAGACCTACGAACTGATGGGACTTATCTCCTTTCTCACCGTCGGAGAGGACGAATGCCGCGCCTGGACTGTTCCACGTGGAACACGCGCCGTCGAGGCTGCCGGCGCCATCCACACCGATCTCGAAAAACACTTCATCCGCGCCGAGGTCATCCACTGGGACGCCCTGCTCGAAGCCGGCTCGGAAGCCAACGCCCGCGCCCGCGGCACCCTGCGCCTGGAGGGCAAGGACTACGTCGTCAAGGACGGCGACGTGGTGCACGTGCGGCACAGCGGGTAGTACTCATCTGCTATTCTTCACGCTCGCCCCATGCACCCGATTCTCCTCAGCCTGTTGATGGGCCTGACGGCCGCCGCGGCGGACGTTTTCGGCGGCGCGCTGATCGTCCACCGAACCTGGAAGCGGCACTACCTGAAATATTTCGTCGCCCTGGGCTCCGGGTTCATGCTGGCCGCGGCGCTGCTGGAGATGGTGCCCGAGGGCATTCACCTGGCGGGCGCGCGCGGGCCGCTGTTCGTGCTCGCCGGATATCTGCTGGTGCACTTTTTCGAGCACACGGTCACGCCCCACTTCCACTTCGGCGAAGAGACGCATGCCGATGAATTCGTGCGCGCCCACACCGGCTTCTCCGTCCTGGTCGGCCTGGTGGCCCACACCTTCTTCGACGGCATCGCCATCGCCTCCGGCTTCCTGGTCTCGGAGTGGCTGGGATGGGTGATCTTCCTGGCCGTGTTCCTGCACAAGATCCCGGAGGGGTTCACGGTGGCCTCGGTGATGCTGGCCAGCGGACGCAGCCGCGGCATCGCCTGGGGATCGTCCGCGCTGCTGGGCGTCTCGACCATCGCGGGCGTGCTGGCGATGTCGGCGCTGCAGC